>JAKAVA010000021.1 GCA_021827645.1 Planctomycetota bacterium | reverse complement strand
ACTTGTGATTCTGGGAAATGGAATTCAACCGGGTGGGCCCATGATCCCTGCGGTGCCACCCGGTCATGCCGCTCCTGCCACCCATCCGGCCCAGAAGCTGAGCTACCCCGGGCTACTACCCCTGAACCAAGCCCGCGTAAAAGCAGATATTCACGCATTGCTGAGCGCCCGCTATCGCGTTCGGGAGAAGGCGGCGAAGGAGTTGCTTCTGATGGGCGACCCCGTTGTGCCGTATCTGAAGAAGGCCTTGAAAGGGCTGACCACGCCGGAAATGCGGCATCTCCTGCGGCGCGATCTCCGGAAGATTGCCACGGAAGATATGATGCGCGGGCCGCTTATTACACTTAAGCTTAAAAATGTTCCTGCCACCACCGCCATCATGGATGTTTGCCGCCAGGCGGGAACCACCGCCAATTTCTGGAATGCCAATTCGAGCACCACGGTTTCGCTGGACGTAAAAAATGCCCCGTTCTGGCGGGTCATCGCCCTGCTGGCCGCAAAAACCAATATCTCTCCATCGTTCGGATATATTAACAACCAGCCGGGAATTCCCTTTCAACAGGGGCAAAATACCATCGGACCGTTCACTTCTTTTTCCGGCGCTTTTGCCGTAAGCCTGCAGAACGCCACCTACCAGCGAAATCTCAACTACGCTCTGCCCAGCGCAGGGCGAAGTGTCAATTTCACGCTGCAGATGGATATGCTCATGCTGCCGACCCATATCGGTAACGTGCAGATGCAGCCCATCGTTGTAACGCAGGCGGTCGATTCCAAAGGCCAATCGCTGGTGGCACCGAATATGAACAACTTTTACGGCGGGCAGCTCATGGGTGCGGTGGCGAACTGCTCCTTGAATCTGCAATATCCCAAACATCCCGGAGGAAATATTAAAATATTAAAAGGATACATTCCGATCATCGGGGCGGTGGATCTCAAGGCCCTGAAGGTGAATATTTCCACCAAAAAAAGCGAAACCCTGCATATCGGCGGGATTCATCTCAAATTCGGCCCGGAATCGTTGGTCAACAACAACTGGCAGTTGACGTACGAGATAACCTGGCCGGCGAGCATGTCGCAGCAGGCCCAAAACATTCAAAATCAGGCCCAGAACACGGCCAATATGCAGGGATTTGGAGCCGGTGGCGTGGCGACGAGTTACATCAACGTCATATCGTCCAACGGAATGCCAAATAAAACGACCTATACCCTCCAGACCAATATCAAACTCGCGAAGCTGCGATTGAACATTTACCGCCATCCGGTGAATTTGAAAATTCCCTTCAAGTTTACCAATGTCCCGATGCCGTGAGAGGTGGCTGACGGGGGCGCGGTTGCGATGGCCAATGGGATATCCCCGGCTCCGAATGGCCTGAAAGTATTCAAAATGGACAAGGGCATGGATAACATTTAAGCAGGTAACGAATGGCCATTTCACATGAGATCAACATTCGCCCCGTGATGGTGATTGACGGCCCGGATATCTTTACCCGGCGGCAATATATGGATTCCATCTCGCGACAGGTTCTCGGAGAGAGCCGCTTCGGACTGGTGCGAATGGAGCCGGGGACGGCGCCGGCCAGTCTGCTGGATGAATGCCGGACGACCGGGATGTTTGATCCGAAAAAACTGGTCGTGGTGGAACCGGCGGACTGGCTCTTTAAGACCGGCGGAGATCGGGAGGATGAGGAAGGATCGGGCGGTGGAAACGCACGTGATCTGATACTGGCCTATGCGCAGAAACCCCATGCGCAAAGCGTTCTGGTGCTGGTGTGCGACTCATGGCTCAAGACAACGCGGCTGCACAAATTTCTGGAATCCGACGGCGCGATTCTTTCAGCGGCGGAACCGAAAGCAGGCGATATTCCGCCGTGGATCACCCGCCGGGCGTGGGAATATTATCAGAAAAAAATAGATGGCGCAGCGGTCGGGCGCCTGTCGGAACTCGTGGGGCCTGATCTGGCCCGATTAGATTCAGAACTTGCGAAGCTGGCGTTATACGCCGCGAATCAACCATCCATCAGCGCTGAGATGGTGGATGAAATGGTGGGGTTTCAGCATGAACAGAAGGTGTGGGATTTTATCGACGCGCTGGCCGATGGCGACACCGCCGGCGCGCTGCTGCGTCACGCGGAATTAATGCAGCTTGATGCCCGTGCGGCCTACACGATCGTTGGGGCGATTTATCACTGGCTGGGGCGTGTGGCGGCGGCCCGGGAACTGCTGGATCGCCGGATGCCCGATGCCCAGATCATCCGCGAACTGAAACTTTTCCCGCCGGCGCGAGCTACGAAAACACTCACGCTGGCGCGGCGCTGGGGACTCGCAGGTGTTCATCGGGCGATGGGTGAGTTGCTCGCCGTGGACCTGACGGCAAAAACCAGCGTCGGCGATCCCATCCGGAATATGGAAACGTTTGTCATCAAGTTATCGGCCATTGCCCCTCCTCCAGCGGCGTCTGCGATGGGGCGCCGCATCGGATAATCGGTGCGTCAATCCTCGAATTTGTTATCGCCCGCCCCCCTTTCGCCTTGAAACCGACTTTTATTCATGCCGATATGCCTCTTTGACCGCTCATAGAGATGTCGGCGGGCGGCGGATGTTCCGACGATATATGAAGTTATGGTGGAGAGAATGGAAATGGTATGGGTGTAATATCCATCAACTCCATGGCACGCAACATGGTCGTTGCGATGACGGAACCGGAGCGCCTCACGCGGGCGGAACTCATGGCCGCCCTGAGCGCGGCCATGGATTTGACCGAGGGTCTTCCGGCCGGCCACAGTCGGCGTGCGACATGGATTGCCATGCGGATCGCGGATAGGGTTCATCTGCCGGAAACTCAGCGGCCGGAACTGTTTTATGCCGTCCTGCTCAAAGATATCGGCTGCTCCAGCAACGCATCGCGTCTCTTCAATCTCTATGAGATGGATGACACGGCGCTCAAGGCGGATTTTCGCCGCGTGGATACCGACCGATTGCTTCAGTTGTTTCAATTTATATTAACCCACACCCGCCCGGGTGCGCCGCTCAAGACCCGCCTCGTGCGCGCCATTCACATCGGTATCCATGGTGCCGCATTGGCGCGGGAAGTTGTGGAAGACCGTTGTCATCGCGGCCGGGAAATACTCAAAAAGATGGGGTTTTCCGCCGGTGTCTGCGAGGCGGTCGGGTCGCTGGATGAGCACTGGGACGGCCACGGATTGCCGCAGAAACTCACCGGCAAAAATATTCCGCTGCTGAGCCGTCTGGCTCTTCTGGGGCAGGTGGTGGATGTATTTCATCGTGCAGGAGGGCCGGTGCTGGCAACGCAGGAAATTTGCCGGCGCAGCGGGACATGGTTTGATCCCCATCTGGTGCGGGCATTCTTATCGGTCTCGTCGGAGAGCGATTTCTGGATCAGTCTGGAAAACGGAACGGCCGTCGATGAGATCCGCCACTTTGATGAATCGCATGCCGGGGCGATCCATGACACCGACATCGATCGCCTGGTGAGGGGGTTTTCCGAGGTCATTGATGCCAAAAGCCCATGGACGGCCGGACACAGTCAGCGCGTGGCCGATGTCGCGGATGTCGTGGCTGTTACGCTTCATCTGCCCGCCAATCAGCGACTGTGGGTTCGCCGGGCATCACTGCTGCACGATATCGGCAAATTGGGCTTGGGAAATGATATTCTTGAAAATCAACACCAACTCTCGCAGGTGGATCGCCGACGATACGAGGAACATGTGATCCTGGGCCTGAAAATCCTTTCCGGCATCCAGGGCTTTGCCCCGATGCTGCCGCTGGTTGAGGCTCACCATGAACGCTACGACGGCACGGGATTTCCATGCAGGCTCACGGCTGATCAGATTCCACTGGGCGCCCAGATCCTGGCAGTGGCGGACCAGTTTGACTGGCTGCTCTGCGGCCCGGAGGCCGTATCCAATACTCAACACGCCTTGAGCAAACTCTCGCAGCAGAGCGGACATGCGTTTGCCCCGGCATGCGTTGAGGCTCTGGCGCACGCCGTCATCAACGGACTTATCCATGCTCCGCTGCCCCGATAGGTGCAACGATCTCTGCCGTGACAGCGCGGAAGACTGGAAGTTCTCCCCGTTCGGGCGGCTAATCTTCGTTGGGAAAGGCGTTGGTTTTAATCGGCGTAATTTTCACAGCCACCGGCTCGGTCGGGCAGGCATGTTCACACCCTCCGCACCCCACACAGCCGTTGGTTTTAACCAACACCCGCCCGCTGACCTCACTGATGACAATCGCGCTGGAGCCGAGGGGGCAGGCTTCAACGCACAGACGGCAATCCTCGCCATGTGAGCGCAGGCAGGCGCCGTGATCGACCACCGCGAGGCCCATGCAAATCTGCGTTTTGTCAACCAACTGAAGCGCACCGGACGGACAGGCCTTCATGCAGGCGAGTTCATCACACACCACGCAAGCGGAAAGGGCAGGGACGATATACGGAAGACCGTCGCCGATTCTCGCTTCAGAATCGATGACAATACATTTGACCGGACAGGCCTGAACGCACTTCCCGCACTTGGAGCAGGTTTTGAGAAAGTCTTCCTCAGGCAACGCCCCCGGCGGTCGCAGGATGACATCCGGGACGGAATATGGATCGTAGGTCTCAAAATCCGATCCATCATCGTACATGGCGGATGAATCGTCCCGGAAATCCGTTCCAAAAGCATGGGTAACCGGTTCAACTTTACGCTCGATCAGATTGGCGACAGGAGACATCAAATCCCGGATGCATCGGGCAAAAAAGCCGCGGCGGCTGTGCGAAGGATCGGAATCATCCGGGGAAGATGGATCGGCCGGCTTCGATGCACTCGCGGATTCCCCTGCCGGAAGCTGATGATCCTCCGCGGGCGGAGCATCACCCCCCGAGGCACCGTCATGCGCCTGAATTTCTTCCAGATCGGGCGGGCGACGATGGATGGCATTCACATGCGTCAGATGTTGATCCGATGGGTCTTCCCCCTGATCCGCCGCCGGTGGTTCTGAACTTGGCGCCTCGGCGGAATCAACGTTCTCGGGATTTTCATGCATACCGGTTTCCATCTTGGTCATCATAGCATTTTATGCGCATTGTGGCGTAGTGGAAACGGAATCCCGATTATGCGGTAGCAAGCGGGTTGCGAGGCCGGTATGACGGTATCGCCGCGGGGCGGTTTGGGGTGGCGGCGGCAAATCCGCTGCGGCCAACAAAAAAGGCGGCCGAGAAATTGTTATTTTCCCGGCCGCCAACATTCAGGCTCAAATATAGCTAAGCTGCGCTTAGGCCTTGCGGCGACGAACCAGAAGCAGGCCCAACGCTCCAACACCAAACAAGCCCATCGCGGCCGGTTCCGGCGTGGCGACGACTGAGACATCCGTGAAGTCGGCGCTATGATCGCTGGTCGAACCGTAATCCGCCAACGTCAGGGTTGCGAGGCCGGTCGTAAGTGCCGTGAAGTCAAGTCCACTACCAGTGCTCGTGGTGAAGTATGTTGCGTTGTCGTTGGAATAGAATTGCGTATCGTTGGTGAAATTGCTCGTTTGCTTGTAGATAACAGTTGAATTTGGGTCTGTCACGGTGGCGATGATGCCGGCAGGAGCGGTGCTGGTGCCAACGCTGGAGGTTTGGTCGCGGGCTGCGGCGTCGTAGGTGATCTCGTAGGTTGTGCCTGCGGTCACGCTGAAGGTTTGCTCAAGGCTGCCGCCATTTTGGGCGAAGGCGTAATCAGCGATCACACCGCCCACGTCGTTCAGTTGCGTCGGATGCACTGGCCCGAACGCGTTAGCGTTGGTGCCGATGTTGGTGCCGGTACCATTGATGCCTGTGCCGCCCCCCGTCCCGAGCGTCCAGTCTGTTGGGTTGGCCGGATTCGTGTCGCCCCTTTGGCCAGTATTGTCGTAGCCATAATCCGAATTATAGGACGACGCGTTGGACGAGAAATCGCCATTCAAAATGAGATTCGCATTTGCTGCCTGTGCGGCGACCAGCATGGCAAGCGGTGCGGCCAAAACCATGGCCGTGGAAAAAGTGATTGACTTCATATAAAAGTCCTCCCAAAAAAAAGAAACAATAAATAAACAATCAGGAAACACTCAAGCCGACCACGCACAACACGTATCGGCGGCGTCCATAAAAACTCCCGGTATGGCAGAAATCGCCTCCCCCAAAGGCGACTTTTTTTACTGCCCTCTGCTAAGTTCTTTCTGGATTATAAACCATGGTTGCAATCAATGCAAGGGCGAACCGGTTGCAATTTTAGCATTTCAGTATTGCGACGTATGGGCCTGATGTTTGCGAAAATCTCGCTACGTCAGAATCCGGCCTTGGAGGCGTCCGGATTCACAGATTCCATGCGGTTCAGGCCCCATAATCAAATCCGTCCGGAATTTTTACGCCACACCGCACTTGAACCGTGCATCTGTTGCGTTGCACCATGGCGAGTTGCTTCCGGGGTGTGATTCCGGCATGATGAACACATGATCAAAAGTTGGATGTGCATACTGGCGATCGCGACGCTGCTCATTGAGGCAGAGCCGTCGGTTTTCGCCAACCCTCCGGGCGCACCCGCGTCGTCGATCTCATGGCAAATTCATCAACTTAAAAGCACCCGCTGGCAGGTGCGTCATGCGGCGGAACGCGCATTGCTGATGGCTCCGACCGGCGCGATCACGGCTGTTACCGAAGCCTACATTCGTACAGGCAACCCTGAACTCTCGGCGCGATTGCGGCGAATCGACCTGCAGTTGTATCTCGAGAGGGAAATTTCTGATCAGGGAGTGCGGCCGTTTCTCGGGATTGAATTTATCGTTATCGGCAGGAGATCGGGAAAGCAGTCGTTCTCGGCCATTTACGCGGTAAAAGTCCTGCGGGGCTTTCCGGCGGGACGGAAATTGCGACACGGCGATATGATCATCGGCGTCAATGGCCGGTATTTCGGACCGAGCATGACCGCGGATGATTTTCTCCGGTTGATGATGGGTTTCCGGGCGGGCACCCGGGTGGTTCTTCGCGTTTTGAAGGCGGGTCGAATCCATAGCTGCACCATTCGACTTCGCCTGGTTGGAGTACCAACCGTTGATGAGGCCCTGGCCGAGTTTCTCGCGGCCAGAGCGGCCATCATCCTGCGCTATTTGCGATATTTGGATACTCTCAAAGGGCAGATTTGGGATAAACATCCGCCGCCGGCCGAGGCGCCGATTGTTTTTTTCCATTCGGGCAAGGGCCCAAAATCATGAAGGCCGAAGAGTGAATAACCGATATGCCTTGCGGGAGTGTATGCTTGACATGCCTCGATGGAGGATGGGCTTCATCATGCCGCATGGAGAGGCGGGTTTGGCGAGGTTGATTTCACGGTATGGAGATGGGTCTGAATGCCGGGTGGGGCGGTGAATATTTAAGGCGCCCCGCCGGTGTCTTGAGCCAGAATGGAATAGGGATATTTCCACCACCACGACGGAATCATCCTGCTCGAATTGACCGCCCATATCGAGCCCGGTATAAGACTTTCTGCCCGGTTCGAGCCCGGAGGGTGTTATCGGCCCCGGACGGCAGAGGTTCCATAACGGATCGGGAAGCTAACTCGCAGCGACGTGACGTTATACTGTTGATCTTGTAGTCGATTAGGGTTTTCGAGATGATTCCGACAAATAATCGTAAATTCCGACGGATAACCGGATGGATATTGCTCAGCGCCGCCGTCCTTGGGCCGTGCGGTGCCGCCCTTGCCGGCGCAAACGGGCGGATTCGGCTCGCGGATCAACTCGTGGATGATGCCCGGAGTATCGGGCGCAACACCACGATTCCTCCACTTCGGGCGGCTTCCATTGCGGACGATCTTCTCCAGATGGCGGTGCGACTGGATCCAAAATCTGAAACCGGCTATCGCCTCCTGGCGGAGGCGGCGGGCACGGTGAATCGACCGGCGCTGCGGGTCAAGGCATTGCTGGCCTTGTGCAAACTTGAGCCTCAAAATCTGGTCGCTCAACTGAAACTCGTCGATGCCCTGGCCGGCGCCAAGCAGACCGTCGGGGGACGCATCACCATTTATAAGACGGCGCTTAAGACGGATGGCGGAAGTCGGCAACTGGGGAGCATGCTCGCGCTGCGCATCGGAGAGCTATATGCGGCGCAAGCCCGAAACACCCAGGCGGCCGGATATTTTATTCAAGCGGTCAAGCTGGATCCTGCCAACGTCAACGCATGGAACTTTATGCTGGCGAGTCTGGTTAAAAATCATGCCGGCGCGGCCCAACGGATGTATGTCATCACCAAGGCACTTGAGGCGAACCCGTATCAGCCCATGCTCCTGGAAGCGGGCGCAAAAATCCTCGCGGATCACCGCCTGTACGCAGCCGCTGCTTCGTGGGTCAATCAGAGCATTCAGCAATTTCAGCAGGCGCGGGAGAAACTCAACCCCGGATTCGCCGGTGATCTGGCCGCATTCTGGCAGATGGCGGGCAAATCGCAGGAAGCTCACGCCTACCTGAGTGAACTGACGGCGTTGCGCCATCCGACGGCGGGCACTTTGTCGCTCGCGCTCTCCGCCATCTGTAAGACGCATACCGCCACCGGAAATCTGGCCGCCCTTCTGCTCTCACGCCTCGAGGCGCGATTGAAAAAGGCGATCAAGGTCAACCATGCCCCCGAATTGAAGGCTGATCTCGTCTGGCTTCGCCTCCTGTATGCTCCCAAACTGCCGGGCGATATCAATGCTCAGGTTGCCAAACTTGAAGACCTTCTCGGTTCGCAAAACCCCATCTACCTGCGCATTCATGGCTGGCAACTGATGCGGGAACTCTACACCGGGGCGGCCATTGCCAAGTTCAAAGAGGCCGGTGCAGACCCATATGCCCAGATCGGTCTGGCGAGACTCATGGCTGAAAGCGGCCACCTGCATGAAACCGGGAAAATTCTTCAAAAACTCTGGGCCAGCGCCCCCACCACCCTCGTCGCCCTGCAGACCTTTAATGAGGCACAGCATCTGGATCTGAAGTTGTTGCCGCCCGTCGACTCCGGCGCGATCGCCACCATTGCCCGGGCATATCCCCGCCAGATGCTTCACGTGCTGCAGCATCCGGAACGAGTGGTATTGGAATCGGTACATTTTCTCCACCGAACCACGCATGCGGGTGAACCGATGTTTGCCCGTGTCGATTTTTACAACGCATCCCCCTGCACGCTTGCCGTCGGGCCGACCGGTGCCATTACCACCAGCGTCGCGATGGTGGCACGGCTTGAAGGGCTGACGGATCAAAACCTGGGCACGTATGCGGTGGATTCCAATCCGCAGATATTCAGCCTCGATCCCAATTCAACACTTGAAGTGCGTTACCGTCTCGATCAGGGCGTTTTGCGGGCCATTCTCCAGCAACATCCCATGTCGATGCTCGGGGGAAGGATTGAATTTATCACCAATCCGATCGTCGAAAACAACGACGTATTTCCGGGCCTCGGCGGCCAACCCCTCTCCGCCGGCTATTTCAACGTCAACGGTTTACCATCCGATTTGCCGGCAAGCCTGACGGCCATGGCGGAAAAATTCTCCTCTTTTTCGACGACCAACCGCATGCTGACGGCGGGAATCATGGCGAACCATCTGCCGCAGATCGTGGCGGACGCGGCAGCCTCGGCCATCGGCCATCAGAAGGCCGCCAAAACGGAGGCGGCCATTGAGAAAGTGCTGCTGGATGTCTTAACCGATTCCGATGCCGCCGATATCCAGGCGTGGCTCCTGCGCATCGCCCCCATGAAAGGCCTGCCGCAGAATGTGACCCGTGCGATGAACGCCCTGACCCAATCGCCGTTTAAGCGCGTTCGCGTATTTGCATATCTGCGCATTTATAATTCGGCCGAACAGGGTGCTGCCGGTGCGGCGGCGGCAAAAGCATTGGATGCCGCAGCTAAATCGGAAAGCAGTCGACTGCTCAAGGGCCTGGCGCTGACTCTCGGCCAACAGGCAGCTCTTATCGCCAAGGCAGCGAAGTAACGGGTATTCCGCCGAACCGGGAACCATCCGTTTCGCTTGAGTCCCCTTGGGCTATTGCCATGCCAGCACAGCCTGATTCACCGACGGTTTGCGATCACGTGAACTGCATCCGCATTTCATTCTTCGCCACCCGGCAATCCGATTCTTTCCAGAATTCGACCGGCCAACCGCTCGAACTGCACGCGGCAGTCGAACACCGCCGCCGCATGCCCGCCAATCGCTCCGTTCGCGGCGGTGAGATGAAACATCGGCTTGCGCACCTCCTGCGCCATCGGCATGAGGCTCTTGAAATGCTTGATCATCGCGAGGCAATTTTCGTCCGCGGTCGACGCTGGTGCCGGGCCACCCCCTGCGATCTGCTTTCGATACAGATCGGGGATTCGATCCGCCCATTTCTGGTATGACTTCACCGGCCGATTCTCACGCACTGACGGGTTGAAAAGCACGTAACCGATCGGTTGCATCTGCCCCGCCGGCATGGGAGAAACCGTCTCCGGTTTGCACCGCGGCTTTCGCTCGTTCCAGCCGCCGCGCCAGGACTGCAGCGTGGGCCCTAAATTTTCAAGCCCACGAAGCGAAAATAAATCCGCCCCAAGTGGAATGACAACAAAGCCGGCTGCGACAAGCGCGGAACGATTCATCGCGCCGATGTTCGGCCCCACGTCGATCAGGGCGATTGAAGCGCCAGCTTCAGCCGACGCCTCCGCCAGCATTCGATAAAACGCCGTCGTAACGCGAAAACCATACTCAGAATTGTCCGGATCGTCGTCGAGGCATTGGCTCCAGGCGTCAGAAAGGCGGTCCTCAAATGCGCTCAGCCCCAGGTCACCGGGGATAAGCCCGATGTGGTCGCTGATCCGCCGCGATTTTGTCCGCTCAATATCACCTCGCCGTTTCAGCAGCGGCTGAACCACTCCAAGCACCGTCTGCGGGGGCGCATTTTCGGGAAAGAGCGTTTCAATCTCAGGCTCATCCAGAAACATGCTCGTTAGATTCGCCTGCGGATCGAGGTCCGCTGCCATCACTTGATGGCCCAAGTCGGCAAACATCCAGGCCAGATGGTAAACCAGCAATGTTTTGCCCACGCCCCCTTTATTGTTAAAAAATGCCACCGTCTTCACATCCGCCTCCTTACCACCATGAGCATATGATTCTCGCCGATGGTGTAATCAAGTTTCGGGCCGCCGTTCTTTTCCAGTTCCGCCTGGACAACCGCTATCCCGCGGCCGAACTGATTAGCGAAGCCGAGTACTTTTGCCGCCGACGGTGGCCCCATGGTACGGGCTTACCGAGGCCGCGTGCGGCGATCCGCCAACATCAAATCAACATCATCATCGGGTTTTCAAGAATCGCCTTGAGCTTGCCGAGGAATTCGGCTCCGGTTGCCCCATCCACCACGCGATGATCAGCCGAAAGCGTAACCGTCATCACCTGACCGACCGCCAACTGACCGTTCTTCACGATCGGTCGTGCTTCCGTGCCGCCGATCGCCAAAATCGCCGCCTCCGGCGGGTTGATAATCGCGGTAAATTCCTTGATCCCGTACATACCGAGGTTGCTGATGGTGATCGTGCTGCCGGTCATCTGATCCGCCTTGAGTTTTCGCGTGCGGGCCAGTTCCGCCAGTTGCTTAATCTCCGCCGATATCTGCCGCAGGTTTTTCGTCTGCGCATCCCGCAGCACGGGCACGACCAGCCCATCCTCAATGGCCACCGCGATTCCCACATGCACCGATCCGTGGCGGACGATCTGCGTGCCGCCAAAACTTGCATTAATCGCCGGCAATTGGGTTACCGCGACGGCCACGGCCCGGGTAATAAAATCGGTGACGGTGAGTTTGGTCGGTGCGAGCTGCTCATTGGCGCTTTTGCGCAGGGCCAGCAGATTATCCATCTGCACATCAATGCTGACGTAAAAATGCGGAATGCTCTGCTTGGCTTCCAGCAGTCGCCGTGCAATGGTCTGCCGCATATTGGAAAGGGGAATGGTTTTGGCTTCCAGCACGGCCGCCGGGGCAGGTGCGGGGACTGATGGTGCCGCCGCAGTTCCAGCCAGCTTTCCACCCGCAGGCGCCGCGAGAACATCGCGTTTGATGATGCGTCCATCGGGTCCGCTGCCGCTGATCGCCGCCAGGTCCACACCTTTTTCGGCGGCAATTTTACGGGCCAGCGGCGATACGCGAATCGGTGCCCCGTTGTCCGTATGTGATGCGGGCGCGGCCGGTGCCGGCGCCTGAACCGCCACCGGAGCTGGTGCGGGAGCGGTCGCGGTTGCGGTGGCGGTTTTGCCCGCGTCTCCTTTATCCGCCGACGCTTCCGCTGCCGCTTTAGCGGTTGTCCCGCCACTCTTTACACCCTTGGCCACATCGGTAACTTTTTCGCCGGGCTTCGCCAGCACGACAATCAATCCTCCGACGGCAACTTTTTCCCCTTCGGCGGCGACAATCTTGGCGACCGTCCCCGGCTCAAAAGCCTCAAGCTCCTGCGTGGCCTTGTCGGTTTCCACTTCGGCGATGATGTCGCCGGGTTTGACCGGGTCATTTTCCTTTTTGTGCCATTTCACCAAGGTTCCGTCGGTCATGGTGTCCGAAAGCTTGGGCATTGTAATTTCGAGCGGCATAGATCAATCCTTATCGCATTCAACAGGGGCCAAACCGAGCCGGGCGGAAAACCAATATCCGCCCACGCCTGCATTCTAGCCACGCTTGGGCATTACGTTAAGCCTGCGGACCGCTGGAACAAAGAGACTATCAGGCTATATGATCCATGATCTCATTGGAGAAACAGCTGGTGGGCATCCCGATATCGGTTGACAGAATGATAAAGGCTCGGCAGCATAAATAAAGGTACAACTTGATGCCAAATCCAAGGCGAAAACGCCCGACTCCAAATCTCGCCTCCGCACCCCGCCGGTGCCCGTGGGCCAAGGGGGAGTTGCTGGCCGATTACCATGATCACGAATGGGGCCGGCCGGTGCACGACGACCGGCGGCTCTTTGAATTTCTCATACTTGAAGGTGCCCAGGCCGGACTGAGTTGGGAATGCGTACTCCGAAAGCGTGCGGCGTACCGCGAGGCGTTTAATGATTTTGACCCGCAGCTCGTCGCAAGATTCACCGCAAAGCGAATTGAAAAATTGCTCGGTCATGTCGGGCTCATCCGCAATCGAAGGAAGCTCGAATCCGCGGTCCAGAACGCCCGGGCATTTATCTCTGTGCAGGAAGAATTCGGTTCGTTTGACGCATGGCTGTGGCGTTATGTGGACGGCCGACCGTGGGTACGCTCTCCGCGCCTGCCGTCGGATGTTCCCACCAGCGATTCGTTATCCAGCAAGCTCAGCGGCGACCTCCGCGGGCGCGGATTCAGTTTTGTGGGGTCAACGATCTGTTACAGCTTCATGCAGGCGACGGGAATCATTAATGATCATCTCATCGATTGCCATTGTCACCCGACGGCATGGGAGGCCGCCTCGGATCGGCCGTCCTGAATTGCACTCGGGCTTCGCCCGGATTCATGCCGCGTTATTGGATCAACTTCTCCAATGCCGCTTCATCCAGAATGGGGATTCCAAGTTGCCGGGCTTTTTCGAGCTTGCTGCCGGCATCCGCTCCTACCACCAAATAGTTGACCCCTTTTTTGACGGTTTCACTCATCTTTCCGCCGTGCCGCTCGATGAGCGCCTTGATCTGCGACCGCGTGTATTTTTCCAGCGTGCCGGTCACCACCAACAACTGCCCCGTCAGGGGGCCGGTCCCTGTAGCGGCGTTCACCGCCCGCGTCGAGACGCCGAGTGATTCAAGTTCCGCCAGAAGTTCGGCGCCGTGCTGCTGATGCAGAAACCGGTAGAGGCTCTTCGACACCACTTCCCCCACCCCCGGCACACGCTGAAGATCATCCTCACTTGCCGCCGTGAGCGCTTCGCGGGTCGGAAACGCCGCCGCGATATCTTCCGCGGTATTAATTCCCACATGCAGGATGCCGAGGCCGGCGAGCAGGCGCGCGAGGCCGCGATTTTTGCTTTCCTCAATTCCGGCGATGAGATTCTCCGCCGACCTTTCGCCCATCCGCGGCAGTGCCATCACCTGCTCCTTGCGCAGGCGGTACAGGTCTGCGATCGTGCGGATGGCGCCGGTGGATACCAATTGTTCAATAACAGACGGCCCCAGATGATGAATGTCCATCTGGTCGCGACCGCCGAAAAATCGGATTCGTTCCAGTAACTGCGCCGGACAGGCCGGGTTGGTGCAGCGGACAAACCCGCCGTCCTGCAGCACCGGCCCCTGGCAGCTCGGGCAGGCCGACGGCGGATGGATCAGTTCGGCATGCGGCGGTCGCTTTACCGGCACCGAACCGACGACGTACGGAATCACTTCCCCCGCCTTTTGAATGATCACCCGGTCATGCAGGCGGATATCCTTGCGACCGATTTCATCAAAATTGTGCAGGCTGGCCCGATAGACGTGCGTGCCGCTGATGAATACCGGCGGATCAAATTCCGCCACCGGCGTGATTGTCCCCGTTTTGCCCACCTGAAAAACCACCCGCACCAGTTCGCTCTCGGCCTGCTCCGGCTGATATTTGAAGGCAATGCACCAGCGCGGCGCCCGCGCCGTCGAACCAAGCTCCTCCCGCTGGGCAAATGAATCCACCTTGATCACCACACCGTCGGTGTCGTAGGGCAGATCCTTCCGCACGGTGGAAAAATGCCGGATGTATTGATGAACCTGCTCCAGATCGGCGGCGGCCTGAACATATGGACTTACCCCAAATCCGCATGCCCGAAGAAATGCCAGCCACTGCCGATAGCTGGTGAAGGTAAAGCCTTCGATCACCCCCTGGCCGTGCGGCAGAAACTTCAAACCGCGTCGCCTTACCACCGAGGGATCAAGCTGTTTGAGTGTTCCGGCGGCGGTATTGCGCGGGTTGGCGTAGACCTCAAGCCCCAACTCCTCCTGCTGCTGATTGATGGCCGCAAACTGCTGCCGAGTTAAAAACACCTCACCGCGCACCTCCACCACCTCCGGTACCGTTGCCGGGCCGGTCCAGTGCGATCCCGACGAGTCGCGCATCAGATCGGGAAGAAATTCCAGCCGCAGCGGAATATCGCGAATGGTGCGGGCATTGCCGGTGACATCATCGCCGCGATCGCCGTCGCCCCGCGTTGCCGCCGTTACCAGCAGACCATTTTCGTAGCGAAGCGAGAGTGAAACCCCGTCAATCTTCGGTTCACAGATGTAAAGCGGTTGGTCCTCCTCCAGCGCCTTGCGAACACGCAGATCAAAGGCCGCCACTTCCCCCTCGCTGTAGGTGTTATCAATTGAAATCATCGGAATGGTGTGCGTAACGGTGCGGAAGCCGTCGATCGGTGCACCGGCCACACGCTGCGTGGGTGAATCCGGCGTGACGAGTTCCGGATGGCGGCGTTCGAGTTCGATGAGTTCGCTCAGAAGCGCATCGTATTGCTGATCGGTGATTTCCGGGCTGGCCAACTGATAATAAAGCCGGTCGTGATGTCGAATCTGATCGCGAAGCCGGTTGATGCGTTCCACAGCCTGTTCCATCGATTCAGTGTCCATGATCTTCCTTCCCCCTCAAAGCCACCATCGCAGCAGCCACGCCAGACCGCAGAGCATGCGAATATGGATCGGGCGTGTTTCATTCGGCGAGACGCGCCGGGAATGGTGCAGTTCATAGGCGACGATGCTGCGGGCCGCCCGCGCAAAGGCGTCCGATTTAATAACCGCCAGAAATTCCTGATTGATCCACAGACTGCGCGGGTCCATATTCGACGAGCCGCAGATCGTCCAGCGTTTGTCCACAATCACCAGCTTCGCGTGCAGCATGCGGTTACTGCGTTCAAATATACGGACACCGCGGTTGAGTAATTTACGATATAAATATTGACTTGCATGCCGTACCAGAGGTATATCCCCAATGGCCGGCACCACCACCAGCACCCGCCGCCTGTCGCGCCGCAGCCGCAGGATCGCTCCCAGCACGCGCCGCACCGGCACAAAGTAGGCCATCGCGATCACCGCCTCGCGCTGCGCCCCACGCAGGATACGCCGGAACACCCGGTCCGCCCGGCTGTATCCGAGCCCATGTCCGCTGTCAAAAAAATGAATCGACTCATCATGCTGCGGCAGATGCACGCGCCGATACGCCCGCGGCCGAACGGATATCGGCCTGCCGTGAGCCTGATCCCAACTGCGCTCAAAACTCGCCGCCACCTGCTGGGCCGCCGGCCCTTTGAGCCGCACATGGAAGTCGCGCCAGCCAACGGTGGGCGCGGCTTCCTCCGGGGTGTTGAGATATCTGAAATCCCGCCCATGATCCACGATATTCATCCCGCCGAAATAGACGATCTCATCATCCACAATCAGCAGCTTGCGGTGGTCGCGCCGATTCATGATCCGCAGCGGAGAAAAGTGCCGCAGGGCCTCAAAAAAGGTGTGATACGCATGAACATCAACCCCCTGATCCCGCATGTCAGAAAAGAACGATTTTTCCGTCAGCATCGATCCCACCGAATCGTAGAGCAGCCGCGCGTCCAACCGGCGCTGGGCGGCGGCCGAAAGCTCTTCCGCGATTCGACTTCCGCTTCCGTCATCGGCGAAAATATAGGTTTCCATCCACACCCGCCGGCGGGCGGAGCGTATGTCCATGATCATCGATTCAAAGAGCGGCGCCGCCTCGGCGTAGATCGTCAATTCATTGCCTGCCACGAGAATGGGCGGCATCTTCGCTGCGGATCGCGACGGTGTGTCGGCGGTTGATGAGGCGTGCATAGGCCCTCATTTCATCCGTGCTGCATCAACTGCAGTTCACCGGCTGATGGACTTTGGCCGGGACAAGACAGATGAATTCAAAATCGGTCGGCCCCGCATTGAGAAACTGATGCATCTGATTGGCCGGTACGTAGGCGACATCCCCCGGCTCAAGCAACTGCCGCGCGCCGTCGGGCATCACCGCATGTCCCCGGCCTGCAAGAACCAGTACCTCGTGTTCATAGTCGTGCTGATGGTGCGGCGTATGACCGCCCGGATGGACGGTAAATTTGCGCATGGCAAAATTCGGGCAGCCGTCGCCCGGCCCCAGCAGCATCTGCATATCCGTATCGGTGGCACCGGGCATGCTGACCGGCGTCCGCGCAATCGATGATGTTTTTTTAATAATCATGGCGTTGCCTCCTTCTGGCCCGGTGGGCGGGAATTTTACTGCGGCTTGCCGCCGCTCATGTCGTAAATCCAGTTTCGCAGTGCGGGTTCGTAAGAGCAGAATTCCTCCGGCTTGAAAAATCGGTCGATTTCAATCTTCGCCGATTCATTCGAATCGCTTCCGTGGATCAGATTGTTGGCTCCCGACATGCCGAAATCGCCGCGGATCGTCCCCGGCTCCGCCTTGAACCCGGCCGTGGCCCCGATGAGTTTGCGGCTCACATCCACGGCATGATTCCCCTCCAGCACCATCAGCACCACCGGGCCGCTGGTCATGAAATTCACCAGCGAATTGAAAAACGGTCTCTCCCGGTGCATCTCATAATGAGCTTCGGTCGTTGCACGACTCAACTTCACCATCTTCATGGCCATCACGGCAAGGCCCTTGGCCTCGAAGCGGCTGATAATCGCCCCCATCAGCCCGCGCTGCACGGCGTCCGGTTTGAGAATAATCAATGTTCGATCCATACAACCTCCGCAATTTTCTTCGACCGGGCTTTAAACGTCTCCCGCCCGAAGGCTGAATTTTAAGGGCGGATGATGGTTTCAGCGAGTACCGCTGCCCCGCTGGCGGATGCTGTTGAGAAGAAAGAGCTGCAGCGGCGCCGGGTTGCCGTTCATTGCCTGCTGCATGACCCACGCGTAACTTCTGCCTTCCGGGCGTATGTGCACCGTAAACGGCGGCCTGAACCCGAAATACATCATGCCCCAGGCCAGAAGTAGTCTGGAAGTTCTACCGTTGCCGTTGACAAACGGATGTATCTTGATAAACCGCGACGCAAATTCCCCGAGCAGGATCGCAGCCCTCTTCGACTGTTCTTCGCCCAGTACGCCATTCCATAGGGCGCGCAGCGCGACGATTTCACGGCCAAGCCAGCGAAAAAGCATCTCTGTGGCCTGCGGGACAAACATGGGCGGCGTCCCGTAGCAGCTCCCCACCTTGACGTCCACTCCCAGGCAGGGCCGGCGATGATCAAGCTGCCTGAAGTTACCGGCGTAGTAATCCATCGGAACCGACGGAGCGAACATGGTGCGGTGCCAATCGCGGCACGCACCCGGGTCCACCACGGTACCCGCCCGCGCCGCAACGTGAGCCATCCGGTACGCCTCGGCAACGCATAGCCGGAATTCGGCTCCCCGCGTTGACGGACCGTCTTGCGACCATTCAGGACATATCGCCACCAACCGCCTCGTCGTCGCCCAACACCATGTCATTAAATTCTGCGCTACCCGGTTCGCCTTCCCACGGTTTAAGTTCGCCCGGCGCGCGGGCCCCGGCCCCTTTTACCAGTACGTTAAAGTCCTCGCCAATCGCGGCGCAGTAGTCGCGGAGGCTTTTCTCCGCAACCGCGTAATCAATTGGGGGAAAATCTATCGCCGCGGCCGACCAACCTTGATAGGGAACCGACCTCAGCGTGCCATCTACACTTACCTCATCAGCGGGCGTGGTGGATGGGAAGTCTGCGCGAGCAGCGTTCTCATAACCCACGTGCGACGATGGGCCGGAAGGCCGAACGGATGAGTCAGGGGATGGGAGGGGAAATGCGATCGTCATTTGATTAACTCCCTTGTTACGTCGGTTATTGAATCTTCAAAAAACTTATTCTCTATCGCGTGCAGTGCGTTGAGAACCCTCTCAACATCCGAGCCTGCCGTCGGTGTTGGCCGCACAACGTCAATATCCAATATCACCGATGGCGTCTCGCCCTGGGCGAATGGAGGCATGGATTGGTTGAGAATAACGATATCGCTACTTTCAGGGACGGGGATCTGGAGTTGCATTCCGAATGTCGTCAGGCCACCGGGCAGACCATCGCCGATCGTTGGCAATGTGGTGAAGAACCGTTTGAAATCTCCCGCAGGCTGCGGAAGATGAAACCGATTCACATACCGCACCCCGATCCGCGTGATCTGAGCAACGTGTGTTACGGATGAGAACCAGTTCCATAACTCCATGAAATCGCCAAGAAGTACCTCCCAACTTTCGTAAGGGCGAGATCGATTTGCCGTAAGCCCGTTTTGCCGCACTTGGAAACTGGATGGCCTTGACGGGCTTCCACGGAAATAACCTATCTGGCTGGGCTGGAAGTTCGCCGACGACACCATTCCGAGGCTGATCTGGGCGTTCCCAGAGATGACCGGGTGGCTCTCGGGGTATTTCTCCCGAATTTCGGCAGGCGGCGCAGCAAGAAGCGCCAAATCCACCAAAGCTGCCGGCAGCACCTGCACGTCGATCAAGGCATTCTCGATAGGTGCATTCTTGTAGTGCCGCCGCTCGACCAATCGAAAACCTTTCTCCGTTAAACCCTGCGGGCAACCAACACGAATTAATTTTATCCCCGCGTTATATCTGCAACAACTCCAAAGCCTTGCGGGCGACGGGTGTAACCGGGTTTGACAGGCTCCCTTTCGCAAGTTCCGCGAAGGTGACCCGCAGCAGGCCGCTGTGTTCATGATTCACGGCTAAGTCCACATTGCGACCGCTGCGTATCGCCCCCGTCCATATCAGTTCCGGTTGGTGCAGATTCGGCTCATAGAACAGGCCGCAAAGAAGCGGTGCCGTCACCAGATCCGCCGGGGCCAGGCCCAGTTCCTCGTGCATTTCCCGCTGCAATTCATGCATGATGTCCAGCCCAGTGGTTCCCTCGGCCAGCGTGATGATCCCGCCGAAGAGATGCAGGTGCTCCGGATATGCCGCCACCGATCGGCCGCGCAATCCCAGGAATCCCTTTCCCCCCTGTGTGAGGAGAATGCTGGAACCGACGGCGGGGCGGCGGGCCCGGTCGTCAAACCGGTCGGCATGGCGTACACACGTCATCTGAAATTCCGAATATTTTGCCGGATAAAGCTTTAATACCAGCGCCGCGTCGCGCTGCTCCCATCCCGCCAGAGCGGCAATCGGACCGTCAAATAACACCCGCCCGCGTGCGGCCGCTTTATCCGCCTCCATCTTCCAGAGTTGATCGATCAACTTTCGCTCATCCCCGGAGAGTTGCGGCGGCACCACCCACTCCACCAGCAGGTGCGCAGCGCTCCATCGCCCCCATGCCCACTTCTCGGCGTCCTGCATACGCTTATCTCCATTTCCATGCGGCCTGAATTATTTGATGTTTACGCCACACGCGTGCATGATAGCGACTATCTGATCCGCCGTCCTGCTGTTAAGGAGGAAATGATGCCGATTCTCGGCCACGGAGTCGATCTGGTCGAACTCGCCCGCATCCAGAGCATGCTGGAGAAGCACGACGACGCCTTCCTGAACCGTTGTTTTACGGATGCCGAGCGCCGCTGGTTTTCGGAATATAAATTTCAGGTGCCGCACATCGCCGGACGCTTTGCCGCCAAGGAAGCCATTGTCAAAACCCTCGGCACCGGTTTTCGCGATTCGATTTCCTGGCTGGACATGGAGATTCTGCCCGACCCGCTGGGCAAACCGCTGATTACACTCCGCGGGGCCGCAGCGGTCCGGGCCGGGGAACTGGGCATCCAATATTGGCACATCAGCATCAGCCACACGGACATCGCTGCCGTCGCCAGCGTCATCGCTGAAAGGTAAAGACTCAGCTTGTCGGCCCCTAGGTTACCGTGTAGGGCCCGGTGGAGACCACCCATGCCGTAAACGCCGTGAGCTCATCAGCCGCCAGCGACCATTGAAACCCATAGATATTAAATGTGCCGGTGATGCTTTCTCCGCCAGCCGCCGTGAAGGTGATCGGTACGCTGTTAAATAAAGTTCCAAGCCCCGGTGCACGGCTGTTGACCAGACCGCTGATGCTGCCGCGCAGTTGCTGGCCGGTCATGATGCTGCTGGTGAAACTCCCGTCGGCAAATGCGGTCGAATCCGTCTGCCGAAATTCCTCCCGAAGCTCCGCCCGCTGAACATTAAGGCTGATCCCCACAGGCAATTCAACACTTGCCTGCCAGATGCCCGGCGGAATGGATGTATTCATCTGTAACCCCGCACTATGCTCCGATTCAACACCGGCTTGCTGATGATTACTTCAGTACAAACAGGATCGCCCCGATGCCCAGCCGAATTTTGTAGACTGGCTCGGCAGCGGAATTGAAGAGTGAAATTGTCGCCGCCGGCGATTCTATGATTCGATTCGATAGCAGAGTCGCCCCTTGCACCGCAAAATTCACGCCGTCGAGTGCCGCGACCATCACGTCGGCGCCCGCCTGAGCCGCCGATAGCTGCATCGCATAAACTGCAATCTCTGCCTCCGCCTGAATGTATTGATTCATCGCCAGATCATGCGACACGGCGGACTTTTTCGCCGCCGCTACCACCAGCGGCATGGTTGCGGATTCCGGGGCACGATCCAGATACACTGCAGGGGACGCTCCCATGGCGGACGCCAGGTTCGCATCGTTGATCTGACTGATGATTCCCGTTATCCAGCCCTGCATGCCCGCGTTCCACCATCTCGACCGACTTAAGCGCCATTCTGCGGATCAAGCCACAGGGCATAGATGCCCCACGCCTGATCCCGATCGCCCAGATTCATCACCCATTGCACCCGGTAATACCAGACGCCGTCGAAAATGCGGTCATCCAGCTTCGCCCCGATATCCGCCGGCGTCATGATCACCGTGTCCACTGAAGTGGATTCCTGAAACGCCTCCGGTCGCCGCCGCCCCCGCACCTTGAAAATGCTCGCTGGCACCCCGGTCACCAGATTATTCCACACCTGCACCTGCGAACCGTCCGCGCCGGGCGTCACGGCGGCACGCTGCAACGTAATGGATCGGCGGCACAATAATCGAAGCGTCATCAATATGCGTCCATTAAACGACCGGATCACGCCAAGGCATGAGCAGATTCTGCACTTCCGGTGTCAAAAGCAGATCCCCCGGCCGCACCACATATTCATACCCCACCGTCCGCCCCTGCGATTCGCGGGCTTTGGTCAAATCGGCCTGATTGATCACATTGGCGACCATCAGCGCCGTCGCAAATTGCACATCCAGCGGAACCAACGATCCCAGCAACACACCAGCCGCGTGGGCCATCGCAAATGTTGCGGTAAATGAATTGCCTGTCACCGCCGTCACCACGACCGTTTCCTGACTGCTGAGTCCCGCATCCACCAGCAGCGTGCTGCCCGCCGCCAACTGCCACGGCCCGGAGACACTCATGCCCACAGTCGCATCCACCGCAACGGCACTTGCTCCCGCGGCAATCGGCTCCGCAGCCGTCATGGCGAAGCCAAAGCCCGCCGTGTAATCCACTTCGATGGCATCGGCGCCGGCCATCGGCCACCGTCCCCACAGCCATGGCTCAGGAGCGAACATCCCCACCATGCCGGGGCGAAATATCACACGTCCCACCACCGGGCGCAGATCGAATTCTGTAACAGAAATACTCAGGGGATCAGGACCGGTCGGCATGAGCGTAACCGCGTTGAGCGACAATACCGGCGTCTGCCGAAGAATCAGTTCGCCGCTGCGCGGCGCGTCGTAGAGTTCTACATATCGGTTGGGGAGAAAATCGCGGCGGCAATATTGAATGATGCGGGAACTTACAGCGGAAATAACCGCTGCAACCATCGACGCCGGTGCTGCCGCCAGCGCCGACGAGATGTTCTGCGCATAGCCCGTCGTAATCAGATCGCCCATCCCGGCGGCTATAGGTGTCTGATCCGGGAATAAGGGCTTTTAACCGACATCCGCCAAACCCCTCCTGAAGCGCATCACCGCAGCCCCGGCGCCACGAAGGCTCCTCCGACGAAGCCACCCTGCATCATCGGGGGGCACTTATCGGGTCCCCACCGGACATGCAGCCGACATCGGTGCGGTCTTAACGGGCATTCTCAGGAATGACCCGCCGGAGTCAGAACGAATTCCTTGATGCTCAGAGCATAGATACCCTTGGCCTTGAAGCCGGTCATCTTGCCCCGCTCAAACGTCAGCGTGTTGGCGCCGCGTTTGAGCATGACTGTTACCGGTTGGGTCACGGCCCAGTTGCCGTTGGTCCACGGCACATGGATAACCACCGGGTCGGCCCCGTGATTGACGGAGAGATTCAAAAGCTGGTCCGGTTTGATCGAGACATATTTCATCGTCAATTGATACTTGCCGCCTCGCGGCACATTGACGGCGTACTGAAAAGGATTATGCCTCTTAAATGCAGGCTGGGCGCACTGGTAATAAATCTGCATTCCACCCGAGAAACTCTTCATCGGCACGACTCCGGCGACCGGCCCGTGCGGTTTGAGGTATGCCACAGCGGGGATGGTGATAGCGCCGTTGGAGTTGACCGAAATTCGCATCGCGGACATGGGAACACGGGCGCTTTCCAGCTTCTGCGCGAGCGTCGGACCATTGAGCCGGGCCAGTTCAGCGTCACTCGGAGTGACATAGGTAGGCTTGCCCGATGCCAAAATCGCACGTTCTTCGCTGTCGGCAATGGCGTACCAGAAACCGCCGGTGCCGAACTTACGCGGATTTTCCTTCGTTTCGCCCAATGTCGCACCGATCCATTGTGCCCGCAGCACGCGTGGAAATTTTTCCGGATACCGCCGGGCCTGAGATTCCTGATAGAAATTCAGACCGTTATGGTGGGTCCACCACACCCACTCCCAACCGGCAGCGAATCGCGTAACCCACCCCTTGCGGGTCCAGATGCTCAGTGCCGCATGGCCGCGCTGTTTCACGCCCCACGTCGGGATACCGAAGCCACGTTCGGCCATGCGGGCGATCCAAGCCCGGGCTCCGCACTCGCCTCCGCCGGCAATGAGTTGTGAGGGCTTGTTACCGGGCACACAACCGTAATGCATGTCGTTGTATCCGACATCCGTATGGACAATATTCAAATAATGGCCGCTCAAGACATAAGCGGGTTCATAGTTCATCAGCATGTGGCGGAACCAGGAAATGTCCTTATTGGAGTAGGAATCGTTCACGACAAATTTCAACTGCCACGTCGTAAACGTGGGAAATGCCGGGTTGAGCTCGCCCTTCAAATACGCCCGCTGGAGGTTGAAATAGCGGCGAACCGGATTAAATGACGTTTTCGCCCGCGTCGGTTTTTGAACCAGCGCCATCGCCACGGCCATCCGCTGAAGCACCCCATGGTGCGACTCCGGACTGGTGCGTTCAATCGTGTGGTAAATCTTCATCGCCAGGCCGTAGTTCCCGTTAAGCGGACCGCCCGCGTCCTGCATCTGCTTCATCAAGGCCTTATTGGCCAGCAATGAGTTGATCAGTTCCTCATTTGATTTCGACTTCTGGGCAAATGCCGCCAACCCTCGTGGCGTCGCATCCGCGATCACCGAGGCCTCGACAAGTTGCTGATCATATTGATCGCTGGATAAAAACGGATTCACCATTGAGAGAATCGGAGCCGCCGTCTGCTGGCACTCCGAAATCGCTTTTACAAATGCATGGTTGCTCGTGATGTATGGGCGTTTGGTACCGATTGCCCGATACTGCATCATAAAGGGATGAACCATGCCCGGGTCAACATGTGGAACGGCGCGGGATATTTCGTGACGGATATGATCCAAAATGGCTTCATAGTGCGCCATAAGTTTTTTACCGGTTGCAGTAAGCACCACCTGCGGCTCAGGGTGGCGTCTTGCCATCGCCGAGGTTGATAGCGCCAGCGACGCGGCTACCGCCAATGAGACAACTGCTGCTTTGAATCTAAACTTCATTGCGGATACTCCTAATTCCAGCGTAGTTATCCGAGTATATCGCCACTATCCTCGATTGCAAAACTGTCAATCGGTACTTTTTTGATCGTTGACCTTGCCGGAACTACCCGCGACTGGAAAAGCGGCGCATCAGGCGGCGCAGTTGACGACCGAAACGGGCGGAAATGACCCGCAAACGACGACGGGGGTTACTACGGAAAGACCCATTTTACGGGGGTTTTCTGATGCTTGCGTTGCGGTGCAAGCCAACTCACTGCGCCCGGCAGGAGTCGAACCTGCAACCTTCGGATTCGTAGTCCGACGCTCTATCCAATTGAGCTACGAGCGCATAGCGGTATGAGTTCCTTCACACCGCAGAGCCGCCATTATGCGATGGAAAGACGAAATTGCAACCGACACCGCATGCCGCAGCGTCATCTATGAACTCTTTTCGTAGGTGATCCATCGATGAGGGCTAAACGCAGCCTTGCGCTCTACGCAGCGGGCTTTTGGCGATTCAATAGGGCTTCGACATCCGCCAGCGAGTGCCGCACGCCGTCCATATAGGGGTAGATCGCCAGCGCCCGGCAATAGGCACAGCGGGCCGCCTCAAGATTTCCCTGTTGGGTATGGCAATGCCCCATGCCCGAGAGCGCACCAAAATGGCACGGCATGAGGTTGATGACGCGCAGGCAATCTTCAATCGCCGGCGCAAATCGGCCGGAAAGGTAATACGCGATCGCCCGTTGATTAAGGGCTTCGGCAAACGTCGGATCGGCTTCAATGGCCAAGGAGAATTGGGAGATCGCGGTAAGGTAATTTTCGTGCTCGAGATGTTTGGAGCCGCATTTGAGATGACAAACTGCCTGCGGCGATCCGCTGCGAAACCAGATGCTCCAGAGAGCATTTTCCGTCCGCCGGTGGATTTCGGGGCGCGGCTTGCGCAAGAGCGGTTCGAGTTTTGGAATGGCGGATTGGTCACCGCACAGCGCCAAGGCATCTATCGCCAAGGCCGCTGTTTCAGGATCGCGCGAAGCGGCAAACGTGCAGAGCTCCGGTATGGCCCAATGATCCGCAATGAATCGGATCGCCTGGCAAAGCCGCTCCTGACGCATCATTGGTGAAAGTAGAGTAAAAAACTCCTTTTCTCTGTCGCGATTCGAGTTGTTTTGGTCTGCTTCGCACCAACCCATGGTCAAACCTTATAACGCCCTGAAAAATGAATTCTTACACTTTACATCCACACACCATTTTAGGCGTGACAACGAGGGTGTGGCAAGAATTCACCTCCACTCAAAATCCCACCCCTCGATCAAGGGCCCCATGCCTCCGACATATTATCGGCCGATCATCGCAGCCTGACGAGACGGCAGCAACGAGTTAACCCTTGATACCCGTGGTGGCGATACCGCGGATAAATGTTTTCTGGGCCAGGAAGAAGATGATGATAATCGGAAGCACCACCAGAACGGTGGCCGCCATCAGCAGGGTGTGCGCCACACCCCCATGCCGGGTTTGAAAGAATTGCAGGGCCAGCGCCAGCGTGTAGGTGCGCTGATGGGTGAGGTAAACCAACGGCCCGATGAAATTGTTCCATGATGCAACAAACGAAAAAAGCCCCACGACCAAAAGCGCCGGGCGGGTCAACGGCACCATGATGTACCACCAGATGCGGAATGGTCCGGCCCCATCAATGACCGCGGCCTCGGTCAGTTCATTGGGAATTGTCAGGTAGAACTGCCGCAGCAGAAAAACGTAAAACGGCGGAGCAAGGAATGTCGGCAGCCAGAGCGGTAGATTGGTGCCGATCCATCCGAATTCGCGGTAAATCCGATACAGGGGAACCATCATGACCGAAAATGGCAGCATCATGGACCCCATGACGATCCAGAAGAGAACATTGCGGCCATACCAGCGCAGTTTGGTGAGGGCGTAAGCGACCAGAGATGCGGAAAGCATGCTGCCAATGGCGACCAGCAGGGCGATGATCAGCGTGTTGCGGGCGTAGAGCTGCATTCGAAAGAACGGGCTGGAGATCACCTTCTGATAATTGGCCGCGTGCAGCGGATGGGGGATCATGAGCGTCGCCAAGGCCCGGGCGGGGTTGGATGGCAGCTGGGTCATGGCCTGACGCTCGGTCTTCAGGCTGGTATCCAGCATCCAGAAGAGCGGGGCGAGGTAAATAACCGCCACCACGCCGAGGGCGATCTGTATCATCAGCCGCCGGGTCAGGAGCGCCGAGGGTTTCTCGCCGGAAAGCTTCATCGGTAATGCACCCATTTTTTCGCCGATCGGAACGCGATGGCGGTGAGAATTAAAATAATAATAAGCTGTACCCACGCCATCGCACACGCCGCCCCCATGCGCAACTGCTGGAAACCGGCTTCAAAGAGATACATGCTGTAGAAAAGCGTCGCCCGTCCCGGCCCTCCCTGGGTCATGACGTACGGCAGATCAAATATCTGCCAACTTCCGATGATCCCGATCACCAGATTGAAGAAAATGACCGGCGAGAGCATGGGCAGCGTCACATGCCAGAGCCGCCGCAGGCCGGTCGCCCCATCGAGTGCCGCCGATTCATAGAGTTCCTCCGGTATCTCATCGAGCCCGGCGAGAAAAATGATGACCGTCTGCCCCACACCCCAGAGGCTCAGGAGGATGATGGTGGTCATCGCCCATTTTCCGTCCTCCAGCCACAGCGGTGGTTTCAGGTGCCGCAGGCTATGAATGGTCGAAGGTGCGGCATGAAACAGGGGCGCAACGGCGGCGAGCATGGTACCGACCCAGTGGCACGGAAACTGAAGCAGAAAGTTGATCGGCCCGTGCACCGGACTGAGCATCCAGCGCCAGATGACGGCCGTGGCGACCAGCGGCAGCAGGCTGGGAAGAAAAACAATCGTTCGATACACGTTGCGGAGCCGGTTGGGAACATTCAGCAGCAGGGCCAGCAGGAGGCTCCACCCCAGAGCCAGCGGCACTGAAATGACCGAAAAGAAACACGTATTCAAGAGCGACCGCATGAACGCGTGATCGGAAAGCAGACGGACGTAATTCTTCAGCCCCACCCAGATCGGCGGCGTGAGCATCGTGTAATGACAGAAGCTGTAATAAAAACTCAGCGCCAGCGGAACCACCAGCAGCACCGCCACGCCGATGATAAACGGCATGGCAAAGAACATCCCGATGAGTTGATCCCGCCATGTAACCCGCCCGTACGCTGACAAGCCGAAACTCCTGGGTGAGACTGACCCCGTGCATTGAGCCCTGACCGGTGCATGATATGCATTCCCTCGCCCGGATGCTAGCCGCTCGCCGAGGTCAGCGATCGGACGACTTTTGAGCCCGGGCGTTCAATTCATGCTCCTCCCGCTGCCAGCGATCCACCAGATGCTGGGCGTGGCGAAACGTCGCCGTCACGCTTTGACCGTTCCATACGCGGGATGCCGAGAGAACCATCTCCGATATCACCCGCGACATGATCGGGCTGGCGGGATTGGTTTGAATTCCCGGCGCCGTCATCTCCTTTTGAAATTCACGGATAAATGGATTTTTATTCTTTTTGAAGAACTCCGGGCTTACCTTCAGATAGGGGCTGGCCTTGAATTGCTTTTCGTTCAAAAATTCAATATTTTTACGCTGGATAAAGAACGCCAGCACCTTCATCGCAGCCCGGACATGCCGCGCCGCACGCGGTATGCCCCACAGGTCGCAGTCACCCCAATTGGCGCTGCGCGGCGACCCATGTGCCGTGGGAAACGGCGCAACCCCATAATGGCCGATGAGATTTTTGTTGTACCGCTGAATGAACTGCACAAAATACGATCCCTGCATCTCCATGGCCACTTTCCCGTCCATGAACGGATTATTGGCCGACGCAAACTGCCCCAGTCCGCTCTCAAACAACTTCAGCCGGTTACGACCCAGTTTTTTCGGCCAGCTCGCATACCACCGATAAGCCGCAATCGATTGCGGGGTGTCTATATTGAAATGATGCGTTTTGGGGTTGTAGAGCTGATTGCCGAACCATATACCCCACTGACCGTTCCACCAGCCCGGTTCATTGGGAAGAAACCCCGCCTGCTTGATCCGTCCGTCCCTGCCGAAAACCGTCAGCCGCGCCGCCATCGCATCGAGTTGCCGGATCGTCCGCGGCGGCTTATTCGGATTGAGCCCGGCGCGGGCGAAGAGAATTTTGTTCCAGAAGAGGGCGTTGGTTTCAGGCGTGGCCGGAAGCGTGTACAGAATGCCATGCGGGGCACAGAGCCGCCAGATCCAACCGGGAAAATCCCGCCGATTCACCACATGTTCCCTGATCAGCGGGGTCAGCGGAACCAGCGCGTCGTTGGTCATGAATTGACCCATCGGCTGCGACCAGAGGGCGACGATATCCGGCGGATCACCGCCCGCAATCGAGATGAGAGATTTGGTGATCGGATTGCTCATCTCCACCACGTGAACATAGATCTTCGACTGCGAATGATTGAATCGATTGACCACATCTCCCATCGCCCGGGCTTCAAAACCCGTCCAACTCTCCCAGAAACTCACGACGATTCGCCCGCGAATGTTGATCCCGTCCGCACGCCGGTAACTGTTCGGCCGCGGACCGAATATCAGCAGATACACTGCCGGAAGGATAATCGCGGCAGCGGTGATCCGACTTACCCATTTGCCGACATGACCCGCCATCGCCAACCTGAATCTTCTTATGCGTGCACGAAATCCGACCAACCGGAGCAGCCCTGCCGATATTCCACAGACTTTATTTTAACGGAAGTCGTATCGATTCAACAGGCGTAGATTCTCTGTGCATACTTCGGAATTCCGCCCGTTCGGCCGTCCACCGTCAAATGGCCGCAGAAAGTTGGGATTTCTGCAGAAAAATCGACACCGAAGCACTCAAATCAACTGTCATTTCCACCCGCGCACCCTAAATTTCAAAATTCTCTTCCAAATACCTCGGTACCGACGTATACTTTGATACAGATGAATTGTCGTGGCGGTTTAATGATCGATCAAGACAGCCGCCGCTTTCCTATTGCGAGGTTCGAAACGTGCTGAATCTTCATCCTTACATCCTGGGACTTTTTAATAATTTTTTCGACAGCCCGATGGATATCGCGGTCATCGCCATCATTGCGCTGCTGCTGTTCGGCAAGCGACTGCCTGATCTGGCGAAAAGCTTGGGGAAGTCGATCGTAGAGTTCAAGAAGGGCCTTAACCAGACGACGGAAGAAATCAAAAAGTCGACAACGGTGGATGCACCTCCGGAAACCCCGGAAATCCCCGCCGCCAAACCGACATCAGCCATCAATGCAGGAACGCCGCAATCCAACCCACGTCAGATTCGACAGGTAACCAGCGTTTCTGAAGAGCCCTGATTCGTTCTTGCCGCCAGCGGTTTTCCGTCGGCGACCGGCGGCTTCAGAGCGGTACCTGAAATTTCATCCCATCGTAAAGTACCCGCACATGCGGCGGCAACTGGGCTTCGATCTCGGCGTGCGGAAGATCGTGCGTCAGATGAGTAAAGTATGCGCGGCGTGGGCGCAGATCAGCGATGATCTCCAATGCCTGATTAAAACTTAAATGCGTAGGATGCGGTGTGGGGCGAAGACCGTCGATAATCAAGACATCCAGTGAGGCGAGTTTTTTTCGTTCCTGAGCCGGAATGCCCGAACAATCCGTACAATATGCGAAATCACCGACCCGAAATCCAAGCACCTGCACGTTGCCGTGCGGAAGATGGATCGGTGTCCACACCCTGCCGAAGAGTTCGAAGGTGCCCGTAATTTCCTGCAGCATAATCTGCGGGCGGTAAACCAGCGGATCGGCTGCGGCCTGATCAATGGCGTATGGAAACGCCTGCCGAATAATGGAGAGCGTACTGGCACTGGCCAGAATAGGCATGCCGTTGCCTGAGAGGGTATTGTAGCGGCGTACATCATCAAGACCGAAGATGTGGTCGGCGTGACCGTGCGTCAACACTACGGCATCAACCATATCAATACCGTTGGCGATGACCGCAAGGCGCAGTTCCGGCGGCGTATCAATAAGGACCCGTTTCCCGCCGTACCCCACGACCACACTGCAGCGATTGCGTTGATCGCGCGGATCGGCGCTGGTACAGACGCGGCAATGGCAACCGATCATCGGCACACCCGCGGAAGTGCCGGATCCTAATACCACAACCTCGATGGAATCGGATTTATTCATAGCGACAACTTAGGGGCCTGCGTGTTTCTCCGCAAGCGATGGCCAATAACAACCCCAAAATTTGCGCAATGTTATATCGAGAAAGCCAGAACGATTCTTATATCGTGCGCAAAAGCGTCTCATAATACCATCGTTTTTTCGCCAAATTCGTCTCTGGCCTTAATTTACACATCGCCACGCTGAGTGTGTGGTAGGCGGCGTCCAAAAAACTTTAATTTTTTTCTTGACATGATCTCAGAACAGATTATTCTAAAATTAAGTCGGGCGTAGAGAAGCAGGAAACAACATATCGGGTTTTTCCCACTCATTGGGGAGCCTGAGGCTATTGGCAAACCGCCCGCATGGGCGGTCTTGGTTTACCAATTTGGTTCGCTGACGGAGTTCAGCGACGCGACACGACAATTAAGGCGGCATGCGGCGTCTGGAAAGGGCCTTCGGAGTGGCCCGATCGTTGCAATATTTGCGTCGGCGTCCTTGCTTTTGAATGGTTCATGGTTGCGTGGTTTTTGGCACCGATGCCGGTTTGGTTCCGGCATAACCCGCCACGCGTTTTTCTAGTCCGGCGAGACCGATCTGAATATGACGGCTTAATGGCCGATGATCCTTTGGCTCGCCATTTTTTGGAGGTTTCATCATGAGGCAAAAGAATCGAAATTTGCTTTCCTATGCGGCATGGACTGTGGGAGGCGTGGCCATCTTGGCGCTCGCCACCTCGGCCAGTGCCACGACGACCATCTCGCAGAACTTTGAAAGTTCCACCCTCGGCAGTACCACCCCACCATCCGGCTGGAGCCTCGTGACTGTCTCCGGCACCGAAGCCAACAAAGCCAATTACGTCACCTCCGCCGGCTACAATGGCGCGGGGCTCGGCGGGACCGTCAACTCCGAAGAGGCGGGCGCGGTTAGCGGGAGTTACTCAGGTGACGGTAATCTGCCGGAAGGCTATCTGGTTGACAGCGGCGGGCCGGCGTTCGACGCCACGCAGGCCATCAGCGGTAGCTTCGACTTTTATGTGTTTAACTCCGGACATTACGCGGCCGACACCTTCATGATGGGTAATATTCAAAACGGATACTCCGGGGCCACGGCGAAAGACCCCGGCCAATTCATCGGCGCGAATTTGCGAGAAGAAACCTTCGGTAACAGGGCGTCGCTGGTTGCCGGTGACAACTACAATAACGCGGGCAGTACAACGAGTAAATCCGATGGGAATTCAGACAACGGCGAGACCATCACATTTACCGACACGTACGGCAGCAACGCTTCATACAAGCTCAGCGGCGACACATGGTACAACGCGACATTCAGTTGGACACCGGTGGCGGCCGACCCCGGTGAGGGGGGCACGCCCGGTAAATTCAGCTACACCGTTAATAGCACATCAGGAGCTAAATTGTTTTCGCTCAGCATCGGCAATTTCAGCCTTGATAGTTCCAGCGTCTATTTTGGTTTCGGCAACTCCAGTCCTGAAACCAACGGCAGCGGAACGTTCGACAATATCAGCATTACGGGTACCCCCGTCGGCTCCAGCGTTCCTGAACCGGCGTCGCTCGGATTGCTGGGCGCTGGTGGCATCGCCCTGCTGCTGGTCCGACGCCGCAAAACCGCCTGAAGCGCAGTGCCGCAGGCGACGGCGATCCGTGCGGCATACTTAAGCCGCCGATACTTTGCCGATGCCAAAAAATTAGTCCCATTTGGCATTGCAGGGCCGGCCCCATGGGGAACCGGTCCTTTTTTCTTTGCTCTCCATATTGGGGGCTAAAATATCAAGACATGGATTAAGTATGTTCACATTATAGGACTATATAAAGAAAAAATTGGTGGTGTAAAGCCGACTTCGCGTGTTATACTTGAGATGGCAAATGGATGACTGGCGAAAGCCAATCGGAACGCTGGATGAGCGTGTTTAACCGCGGGAAACGAAATCTGAAGAGAGCAAACCATGGGCCCGTGGTTAAGCGAGTTGCTGGCATCCCCCCGTTGCCGGTGCAGCGCTGGCGCTTCACCGTGTCAATGGGGTGGGCTCGAAAAGGTGGTGCAGCATGGTGTTGATGAAAGAGGCCAGAAGAATTGGTTTCACGCTCGTTGAGATGATCGTGGTCATTTCGATCATCGCACTGCTCATTGCGCTGCTGATTCCCGCGCTCGCAACAGCCCGGCAGGATGCCATCGGCGTTGAGTGTGAATCCAATCTCCAATCCATCGGCCAGATGGTTCTCGGCTATGCCACCGCGAATGAGGGCTACCTCCCCTCCAATACGAAATATACAAGGGTAAATCCCCGTGGATTCGAGTATTCCTGGAACGACCAACTCTTCAACTGGGCCTACCACCTGCCCCCGGACAATGTGGCGTATACCACCTATGAGATGAGCCTCAAAACACCACCACCCACCTACGACGGATACACCTATCAGGCGCTGCAGCAAAAATGTTATTCCCTGTTTGTCTGCCCGGGCTCCTTAATCCCGCAACCCCCCGACTGCTGGATTTATAACCATTACATCTCGCCGATCACCTATTCCGCAAACCCGAATGTTTTTGTCTGGCAACAGACTTATAACTGGAATTTTCTGGCCCATCCGCAAGGCGGGCTACCCAACCCGGTGCTGAACGCGCCGAAAATGCTCAACTCCATCAACAATCCGGCACAGATCGTGGGCGTCGGTGACTGCGATCAAGGTTGGGACTATTACAGCACCAACTTGACCAAGGCCGACTACTCTTTCTGCGCCTTTGACTGGACGGGATACAACTACCCATCCCCCACCAACACACTCAACACCATCATCCCGCCGAGTTTCAATGAACCCATCCGTCCACCGTCATCGGCAACGAGATACGGAGGCACGGGCTTGAGTTACCGCCATGACACCTCATCCCCCAGCGATGATTCCCCAACCGGATCGGCCAATGCCATGTTTATGGATGGGCATGCTGCCCCCATCAAGGCCGGCACGCTCCGCGTTCTTAATGTCGCCACTGGATTCTAAGTCCCCGAACTATTTCCCCGGCCCGGCGTGCGATGCGCTTCAATCATAAGTGGCCGCTGGGGAATCGCCGGGAGACCGTCCGGTAAAGATTTTCGACGGCTTCACCGGGCGATAAAAGTGACGGCCCTGCTGGTTGTTGCGCCCGCAAATACCTCTCGCTCATTTTTTGCAGGAGCCGGTTGCGATGTAAGGTTTTCGAGCGGCATGATATTGACGGATGTTGATATATGTGCGCGTGCCGGGTCGGCTCTCGCCGCAGTTCGATGGTCGCCGGGGCGTGGTGGGCGTTTTTTCTCGGTTTCGGCGCAGACGTTTTCACATCGCGTGGTTTTGGCAGCGATTCGGGGTTGATGATGAGGTTGTGGACCGCACCGTGCCGGCAGCCGATCCGTGACGGCGTCGTCAGAGGCCGGAATAGATAGCCCGTGATATTTTGGAGAGTTTCACCGGCGAGAGACTTTTACCTTCATAGCGGGGAGCGGCAGCCAGGATGGTGGCAAACATCGCGTGCACCACCATGATGGTGG
>JAKAVA010000011.1 GCA_021827645.1 Planctomycetota bacterium | reverse complement strand
GGGGTTTGGGATCCAGGAGGCACGCGGCCATACGTTCCGTATAGCCCCACTGCTGGTCGAACTGTCGAATGGGGAGTAACCCGGCGTCGGAGGTGATCTGGCCGGCAGAGCGTTCCACGATCAGTTCCCGTGAGGGGAGAAAATCGAAGAGCAGTGGTTGACAACGTGGCGCAGGCATAAGGCACTCCTAACCGCGAAACATCGCAGCCGGATAGAATACTACAAATCTAATACTCTGTCCACTCGCTTCCGGTTCACACAAGTCGGCAGACGGAGAGCGTGAAATGGAGCATGGGTACCCAAAATCGAATGGAAGCTGCCCTTGCAGACTGCGCGCCGGAACTCAGTCCGGCCACGGAGACTAACCGTCTGCAAACACGACACTTACGACTTCCATCTCCGCAATCCCGCGCCGGTCCTTGAATAATCCGGGTTAGCGCGACGATGGGCCAGCTGAGCCCCAATCCGATCCGCGTGGGGGATACGGCAACGGCGAGCCTTTCGGCGAGCTACAGCCAGCCGGGGAACGTACCTGAGGGGACGTATCCGACGCCGCAGTACAGCTGGTCGGTATCGGTGCAGTACAAGCCGCTGTATGCGGACAGCTACGGCGCACCGCCGAGCAACAGCTATACGCTTTCGATCAGCCCGAGCCAGCCGTCATCAACGGGCGGCGCGCAGGTATCCTTCACGCCGCTGATCGCTGGTTACTGGCAGCTTACGGGCATCTGCGACGTGACGCTGACGGACCAGGCGGGCAACGACTATTGGACGGGCAGCGGGATCGCGGCACCAGTGGATATAACGAGCGTTCAGGTTACCATCTCGCCAAAAAACGGGAGCACCACGTTCTTGAACACCTATTATTTCGTCCAAGTGACGTACGCTCCCTCAGACCTCGCTGCGACCCTCAATATCAGCGGTGGCCCAACCTTTGCTGGAGGAGCCACTTCCGAAGCGATGACCTCTAACCCGGAAGCTGTTGATTTTTACGGCCCGAATGTATACTCAACGGGAAGTACGGGGACCGGCCAAATCTCCGTCACGGTTAGCGTCCCTCAGTCTGGGGCGGCTTTGACTAAGGCGCCAACCGCCGCGCCGTCAATCGCTGGGTTTGGCGGCGGTACACTGACGGTGAAGGCGCCGTTAGGGATATTCAGCCTTAAAGACCTGTACAAGCAAGGGTACAGCAATATGGTGTCGGCGCTGTCGCAATCGGCCGTTAATATCATCATGCCAAATTTGGAGTCAAATACTAACAGCTACCTTGATAGCTTGATGTCGGAAAATGGACCGCAGGCGATGTCGGCAGGGGAAGAATATGAGTATCTTAACAGCGGCGGATATTCCACATTGGGAGGGACCATCCAGACACTCTTGAATGACATGGCTACAGGAGAATCCAACGTCCCGTCAACAGAATTCGACCTCCTCGACGAGGGTACAACCCCGGTATTGGAGATTCCTGGCGTTCCCCCATCTGCACTCAAGAATTTTAGCCTCACGCCCTCAATTACCGCGACCTTTAGGTATCCGTACATTAGCTCGAATGGGACATGGCAGGCACCGAAACTTGGGGATCTGCTCGCGACATTTGGTATCACCGGAAGCGGCCCGATCAGCGACGACACGTATGTCCCTATTAGTGGCACTTGGACTGGATCATTGTCAGCAACGCTTGCTGCAGGGCACAACTTCACCCTGCAAGATGGAAATTATTCCGCATCCGTCGGGATCCACATCAGTCTTTTTGACGCCAAGAATGTGCAGTTCGAGATGCAGGCAATGGGTACATTCACTCCAGATAACGGGAACTTGTCAAACGACCTCGCTGGACAGGTGTTCTTGGGCGTTTCGATCAGCGGTTAGGTGAGGCATTTTACGGAACGACCTGGTGGCGCAATAACGGAGGAATTATGGCAACCAAAGCCCGGCTGATTTTCAGCAGGAATATCATCTGCTCGGCCATATTGGCGAATTGCATCGCTATTGGCGGGGGAATATCACGCGGCGCGGCGACCTCTGAAAAGCGCGATGGCCTGGCGGCAGCGAGGCGGGTTGTGAGCCGCCTACTCCGGAAGCCCGCAGCGCTGGCGCTCTCTTCGTATTCGGGCGCACATCGCGAATTCTTTTTTCGGATGGCAATCAGCTTAAAAAAACCGCAGGACCACTTCAGCATGTTGGTGGCTTGCAGGAAGGGGAGGGTTGCTGTGGTCGTCTACAGGGCGGGCTTGCCTTACAGCTATTTTAGCAATGGTATTTTCGCGATTGTCAGCTCGCACCACCCAGGAACCATCAACGTTTACCGGGGGGCGTCGCTGGTATTCTTCGTCGGCGGCACCGCCGGCAGCGCGCATCGCAAGTCGACTTTCAGCTTTCTCGCAGCTCCGATCCTTGGTTCCCATGCGAAATTGGCGTTGAATCTCGTTGATCCGCTCAAGTCTGCGTTGACCCGCCCTGCGAGAACGGGAAGCTTCAACCCGGTGACGCGGACATGTATTTTTTACCGAAACGACGGGGCGGTATTGGCGTTTCGCTTGGCGAGGCAGGGGCGGGCGTTCCCAATCGCGTCAATGGAGGCTACATCCTTGAAGGGGCGGCTGACGCTATCCGACATAACAATTGGGCCCCAGCCACCCAATGACGTGTTCGGTATATCGGTAGCGTCTCTGAGATCGCTCCGTCAGCCGGTCCGGGTTCGGTGGTATCGTAAGGGTGAAAACTTGGCGTGGTTCCCGCCACTGAAGTTCGGCTCTAAACCCGGCGAAATCCTTGCGTCGGACGCACTTGCCCACATGATGCCCATAAATGAGGAGCGCGTACACACGAAGTATGCACATTTACTTGGTCACCTAATCACGATGCTGGGGGATGCCAAACGCGGTGTAAATGCCAACCCCAGATATACCCTTCAGCTAATAATTCGGATTTTTTCGTTGTTTGAATGGGTCACTAATAGTTCTGTTGACGCCGAAGCTCACCGGGTTATATACCAACATGGGCATCCAGCCCGCAGCTACCTCGCATGGAATTTTAATCGTGTTGCCTACCACAGGAAACTTGAGGAGAAGTGGGGGAAACTTCAGATCGAAGCGCTGATCCGTACGCTGGTGGATGTCGCGCAGAGTAAGGATCAGGGGCCGTTGCAAAAATATTTGGCGGTGGACCTGATAAGTGATTTGGGGCCGGGCCGCACGGATCGCAACTGGGCGGATAACCCCCGACTGGTCCGGCAGGTGTTTAAAGGTTCAAAGGGGAACCGATCAATGGCCCGCCTCCTGCGGGGGTTAATCCGCGCCCGATGGGATCGGCCGATCACGGCAAACGAATTGTCGGTGGCAAAGCGGTGGCTTCTTAATCCGGCGATCAATATTCCAAATCGGGTGCGGGCGCTGGAGATTTTATGCTTCGCCAACAAGCTTCCTGATGATCGGCGCAGAATCTCAAAATTGGTCAAGGCCTATCTTAGTGATCCCGTTGGTTGTATCGCCGCACCAACTTCCGGTCGATATTTGCTCGATCTATCACTATGCCGTACTGGCAGGGAGATATTGTTACAAGAACTCGCGGATCGGCACTCGCAACTCGCCGGTGAGCCGTTGCTCCCCGTGGCGGCATACAACAACGCGTGTGCGGGGTCGCCCGGATTTAAGATGGCGATCGCGACCGCCTTACGCCTCGCAAATGACCTCAAACAGAGCCCGCAAGTGAGGCGTGAGTCATATTACGAGATATGTCGGGCGGCCCCCGGGCCGGTATTCCGAAAATTTATGATGCGGCGACTCGACGGTCTAAATCATTTCAGCATGTCGCTTTTTGTCGCTTTAACTGGGCGCAAGGCTGCCGGAGAATTTGCACCACAATTAACCCGCCTTTTTCTACACGGTGACGACGCGGACAAAGTTCGAATATTGCAAACCATCGGCTTGGGATTTGCAAAAGGTGGCAACGCCAATGGTTTTGCCCCGATTATCGCTTCGTCATTGCAGAGCCAGAACAGTATGGTGCGCTGGGCGGCCATTGGGAGCATTGTGCAATTAGAGAATGCGGGCGCTAAGCTGGACGTTGCGGCGTTCTACCGGAAAATTCTGGAAACTGTGCAGACACATTTCTTTCACGGCCATCTTCGTGAAGCTGTAGGCAGCTTGAATTGCTTTGCTTTTGCAACCAACGGTAGATGGTCGATGCCAAAGGCTGGGATGCACTCTGGCAGTGTATTTCCGAATTTAGAGCCAAACAGCGGGCGGCTATGGTGGGAAAAGCACTATGCAACCGTCCGGCAGAGTGCCCTGCAATGGGCCAGAACGAATCATGTGCCATAACGATATCCCTCAAACTGCCTCGTGCGGCAGCGTAAAAAAGACGGTACGCCTCAGGCGGCTTTCCACAACCGGCATGGAAAGGTGGCAGCATTCGGCTATTCCGCCTCCACGAGGCGGTACCGCCTTCCGCCCTCGTGGCGGACATACTGGCCAAGTCGGCACCCCACAAGCGAACCGACGGTACCCAGCGGTGGCGTGGCTGAACCGCAGGCGTGACAGCGACCATCGCGGTACAATCGTAAGCTGTTGCTGCAACACCCACGGAGGCATCCGAATGCAGATGAAGAATATGAAGCGGGATATTAATTTGGGGGCCGGTGGCGAACGTCGCGGCGGCTCGACGGCTGGCCGGAATCATCTGGCCGGGTCGGTCGCCATACCGTTGGGCTCAGCGCAATGGAGTTGGGGTGGTACCCTGACTTACAATGCGACTACGCAGGCTTGGGCGCTTTCCGGGGAAACGCCTACTGGAGCGGGCCCGGTCGGTGGCACGGGGCCAACCGACATTTACCCAACCTGGAGCCAGATTCTGGAGCCGCCGAACCCCCCGAACTGACCTGCCAACGCCGGCGAAAAGGAGAAACCGAAATGGCGATTTCAAAGCTTAAGGCAAGGTTGTTAGGGCCGATTATGCTGGCCTGCCTTTCATCGGCTTGCGCTGCACGGGCGAGCGCGCCGGCCTCTCCTTGGGGTCCGGGCCCCTTCGCCACGCTTGCTACAGCCAAGCGTGTCGTGCTCACGGTCCGCCCGTCGCAGAAGGTTTTTGTGTCGGGATCCGGAGTTCCCCTCGTCGCGACCTTCCTCAATCGGGGGAGGATACCCCTCCTTTTTCCCCAACTCGAGCGGGCACGTGCGATGTTCAATCGGATGCGGGTCATGTACCTCCCCACCGGGCGCCACGCTGGGCCCCTTCTCGATTCACCGCTACCGAACGAGCTTTACTCCGAAAACACAACGGCGCTTGGCCCGCTCCGTCCGGGTAGAAGCGTCCGGTTTTGGAAACCCATTGAGATCGGCCGTTACGCCGACATGACGATGCCGGGCAAATACCTAGTGCAATTGGATGCGGGGGTGGCTAAGAGCAACACCTTGGCCGTTCGTATGGTTTCCCCTAAATGGGCCGTCGTCGATGGGGCACCCGCAATTGTGCCTGCGGTCGCACGGACACCGGTTCTGAGCAAGCAACGGTCCCCTTTGATGGTGTTCGTGCGCCAAGATCAAGGCGCCCCAGGCGGCCCGGTTTCAATTTCCGTCTGCATCCGGGCCGCAAAAAAAAAGCACGATATGGTAATTCGGCTTTCCGGCGATGCCCTCGTTGACATCCGCGCCGTGCAAGTGGTCGGGCCGGATGGGGTAGCCGGCGATCGCTTGGTCTCCGAACCGAAACCGCACCACGCGCCAATACCGAATTGGAAGCCCGCGCCGCATACCGCATACGGCGAATGGTTGCAGATGCATCCGCCGAAAAAGCTGCCGGGGAAAACGTATGATCTGAAACCCGGGGTGGTTTACAAATACGCCGTGCCGATCAATCTGAGTTGCCAGTACGATATGAGCCTCGCGGGTGTTTATCATGTGCGGGTCGAACTCGCGCATCCAAAAATCTGGTCCAATTGGGTGACGGTGAAAGTGCCCTCGTGAGTTGGGGTTCTCGTCAAGCCTCGCCGCCCCGGCCGAACTGCAAGCCTCATCGGGGGCGGGCGCCAGGGCCAGCACAGGCACGGATGGGCACGACAGAAGGGGAGCGATGCGACAGCGAGAAAAACAATGAGTGCGGATTTAATAGATGAATTTATTGCCCCCGCCGTGCACGGTGCGGGGATTGCCGAGCGGCCGTGACTCTCAGGCTCGGGGGTGGGCGCCACCCTACGGCCAGCCGGCCCGAGAACGTTAAGATTTCGGTAATTCGGCGGGGCAAGAAGGTTTTTTCAATTTGTCGCTTGCGTGCTTATTTGCGTCGTTGATATACTCCCTTAATAGTGACGGTTCCGCATGTTCTGGGGGCCGTCGTGGGGTGTGTTTGACAGTTCGGACTCTCTGCCGCGTTGGCTTGACCATTGGCGTTGATGCCATGAGCGACGGGTGCCAAGCGGCAACAGAGCCCGCCATGTTGTGAGGTTGTCGGTGAGCGACACTCAGCACAGCTTGCGAATCCTGCGACGGTCAGGGCGACGCCCTTGGCGAGTGCCTCTGCGATTCCCGGCTCGGGCCGGTGGGAGACTCCGCCCGGCGGCCATTGCAGCAGCCACCCTGATAATCGTCGCAGTTCTCATCCTCACCAGCCTCTTTTCCTCTCCTGTGCTCGCCACGCCGGCAAAAGCCAAGGCCCAAGCCCAGTTAAAAATTCCGCATGTGGCTTTGGCACAGGTGCCTTGGCAAAGGCATTTCAGTCATCCCACCCCCATCTTTATTCCACCGATGGGTCTCCCACCGATGAGTCTCCCGTGGACTGATTTCCATGTGATG
>JAKAVA010000026.1 GCA_021827645.1 Planctomycetota bacterium | reverse complement strand
GGAATTAATCCATTCAATCTTCCGCCCGCCCACCGCAGTCGGCGCCCTGGCACGCCAACCCCGGCTGCCACCGTACATCACCCCGCCAGGCCACACCCCCTCCCACTGCCCTTCGCCGGACGTTTACCAAATTCGGAGTGTTCTATGACGGAGAGGGAATCCAATGGCCAGTTCATCTTCAATTAAACATCGCGGCTTTACCATGGTGGAACTGCTTGTCGTGATCAGTGTTTTGACGGTGATGCTCTCACTTTTAATACCGTCGGTGATGTCATCCCGGAATTTTGCCAGTCGCGTGTCGTGCGCGGCCAATCTGCGGGCAATCGGGCGTGCCATGCGAGCGTATTCAATCCATTATGCGGGCCACTATCCGCCACCGGGCGATTTTGGCAATCCGTTCGCTTATCAAGTAGGTTCGTATAACAGTTCAACCCACCAATATGCCCCCGCAGGGCTCGGATTACTTTATACCTCGGGGGTGCTCAAGACAACCGCCGCTTTCTATTGCACACAGCCCTCTTACTGCGGTCCTGAAGCAGCTGCCGAGGGGGGATATCTGCCCTCCCTTGTGAGCCAGGGGAAACCTATTGACTGGTACCAGGTGGTATATGGATACTGCTACTATCTCCAGCCGGGGAATACACCGGGGTACGGCGGGCAGGATTCTGATCCGTCGCAGATTCAGTTCGCAACTTCGCCGATTGCGTCCGGTAATACTATTCTCGCCGGTGATATCACTCTGAAAATGTTCAATAAGAGCTATCTTTATACGACCAGCCCTGGCGCTCCGGTCAGCAATCACATCACGTCCGGGGTAAGTCCGGATGGGGGCAATGAACTTTACAACGACGGATCGGTACGGTGGCATAACTTGGCACAACTCTCTGCCGGCTATACATGGATGGAGAATTATGACTTCTATCAATGAGATGCGGAGCTGAAAGAATAAAAAAAGCTGGTGGCCGCTACCGACCACCAGCCTTCGTGGGGGAGAAGGAAGGAACTTACATCTCACGGGGCCGTGGGAAACCCTCGCAAGACAACAATGATACGCTCCACCTGCGGCGATGGTTCATGAGAAGGATAAATTTTTTTTCGTTTTTTGTGACTTGCTGGTGTCCCCCACCATAGGTTATCGGCCGAAGAAAGCGAAAACTCTCCACGTAATCCCCCCTTCCCCTCGCTTATGAGACAGAAAACAGTCGCAAGAGTTCCACTTTGGTTCAACAAGGCGGCAGGTGTTTCCGATAGATAGGTCGGGAAAGAGAGAAACAAATGATTTCAATCATCGCAGCGATGCCTATCTGCTCCGCGATGGCCGTTGGTAAAAAACTTGATTTATTCTCCGGGATGGACGAAGTGTTTGTATAAAACCCGACTCCGGAGATTGATTGAAAGGGAAGGTCACACCATGCAGCTGAAACATCTGAAGAGTAAGTCCGGGTTTACGCTTATCGAACTTCTGGTGGTTATCTCTATTGTGGCGGTGATGATCTCCTTACTGCTGCCGGCGCTGGCATCGAGCCGCAACCTGGCCCAGCGGGCTAATTGTTCCGCCCAACTTCATTCCATCGGTCAGGCGTTTGAAGTGTATGCCGACACCTACAACAATCAATACCCGGTCAATTCTGAATTGAGCCTGCCATTTGAATATATGATCAATGGGTACAATAACGTGACGCAGAACTGGAATCCGGCCGGGTTCAGCCTGTTGTACACTTCCGGCACGTTGACCGTTCCGCAGATGTTTTATTGTCCGCAGTCCGGCTATTACGGTCCGGACAGCGCCACCAACGGGTCCTATCTGCCGACATTGGTGGATAAAGGTTATACCATCAACTGGCTCAACATCGCCTACAGTTACTGCTACTATTACGCTCCGGCTAATACGAATAATTTCTGGGGCCAGGACACGGATGAGCCGCAGATTCAGTTCAGCAGTGGGCCGAATTCCAGCAACAATACGATTCTGGCCGGCGACATGACCATGGCCGTCTTCAATGATTTTAACTGGCCAACCAGTCCAGCGTCCAACCATATGACATCCGGAAATACCCCGGACGGCGGCAACGAACTCTTTAATGACGGATCCGTTCGCTGGCACAATTTCGGCCAGATGCACATGGGATATAGCTGGTTGGGTATCTTCAATTTCTATCAGTGATCTCGGGGAGCGGGAATACCCCATTTAACACAGGCAGGCATGGGCGCCGGTCGCCAGTTCAGCGCGGCCGGCCCTTTTTTCTTTCCAGGCATTTTCAGTTTGTCGATTCAGTGGTATTCATGGCAGTTGTCCGGATAAGCCCGGTTCTTGACAGCCATGCAGTATTCGCGGGCGGCGGCGGCAAGTGCTGAGGGAATGTCGGCCGCGACGGGTACGAATTTCGGTGGTTTGGAATTGAATCCCAGCAGATCGGTAATCACAACCACATGTCCATGGCAGAAACGGCCGGCTCCGCATCCAATCACCGGGCAGTCGACGGCCTCGACCACGCGGCGGCCGACATCCGGCAGTACTGTTTCGAGCAAAATCATCGCGGCGCCGGCCGCGCGGCAGTCCCGTGCCATCCGAACAATCGCATCGGCATCTTCTGCCGTGCGCCCATGCACCCGATAACCTGCCGGAGTCTGAACCTGTTGCGGCAAAAGGCCGAGATGGGCGCACACGGGTATGCCTGCATGCACCATAGCTGCAATCGTGGGGAGCTGCGACGGCAAGGTTTCGCATTTAATAACGGTAGCGCCGGCATCCATCAGACGACGGGCGTTGGTTATACCCTCCTCGGATGAATCATAGCTTCCGAAGGGCATATCTCCCATGACCATCGCCCGGCCGGTACCACGGGCAACGGCCGCAGTAAAGGCGATCATCATTTCCATGGAGATTCCGCGCGTCGTGGAAAATCCCATCAGCGTGGTGGCAACGGAGTCGCCGACGAGAAGAACATCAACACCGGCGGCATCAAGAACTCGGGCCGTCAAGTAATCGTAGCAGGTAAGCATGCAGATCGGCTCGCGGTTGCGAGCCATTCGGGAGATCGAATCGATGGTGACCGAATCGGGGCGAGATGAGGGCTGCCGGGCAGACGAATCGGAGGTTGAAGGCGGGCTCGGATCTGGCTCCATGGATTTAGAATACCCCTGCCCCATCATACCGGGTCCAAACCACCGAACCGGCGCTGCCGCTTGCCGTACGCCTCGATTGCCTTATCGAGATCGGCGGATCGAAATTCAGGCCAACAGACATCGGTTACATAAAGTTCGGCATAGCTGATCTGCCAGAGGAGATAATTGCTGAGGCGCATTTCACCGGCGGTGCGGATGAGCAGATCGGGATCGGGCATCCCAGCGGTGTAAAGATGGGCGGAGATGGTGCCCGTATCGATATCGTCGGGTCGCAGTTCTCCAGCCCGCACTTTGCGGGCAATTTCCTTCACGGCATCGGTTATTTCAGTGCGGGCCCCATAGTTGACGGCCAGGCAGAGCGTCATGCCGGTGTTGTGATCCAGCACCGCAACGGTGCGATCAATCTCGCTCAGGACCGCATCGGGAAGACCCTCCCGGCGACCGATCTGCCGGAAGCGAATATTATTTTTAGCCATTAATTCACGCTCGCTTACAAGGTACTGAGCGTAGAGATTCATCAATTCATCAATTTCCGCCTTCGGTCGGCTCCAGTTTTCGATGGAAAAACTGTAAAGCGTCAGTTGCTGAAGTTTAATCCGGGCGCAGTGTTCGATGATTTCACGGGCAGTCCGGGCGCCCTCGCGATGGCCGAATGTCCGCTGTTTACCCTGACGCTTAGCCCAGCGCCCGTTGCCGTCCATGATGATGGCAATATGCTTCGGCATAGGGTGTTCGGCGGAGAATGCGGCCGCCGGGTCGTGATCGACTGGATGATGTACAGAGGTACTGGCGGGGTTCGCACTCATCGTGTATCCATTATAGGGCTTTTCCGTCACCAACGGGCGCCATCAGTTGATCAGCAGCGTTTCATCGCGCCCCGGTCCGATACTGACCATCTTCACCGGTACCCCGACAAATTCCTCAATGAAACCGAGGTAGGCGCGAGCGTCCGGCGGCAGGGCATCCAAATGCCGTATCTGTTTGAGATCATCATGCCATCCTCGCATAGTATGATATACGGGTTTGACACGTGAAAGCTCACAGGCATCGGCTGGAAATTCATCGGTGTCCCCATGCGGGGTTGTGTACCGCGTGCAGATTTTAATTTCATCAAAAGTTGAAAGCACATCCAGCAACATGATGCACAGGCCCGTGGCACCGGTCACCGCCGCGGCATAACGAACCGCAACAAGATCAAGCCAGCCGCAGCGGCGAGGACGCCCCGTGGTGGTACCGAACTCTCTGCCGCGATCGCGTATTTTCTCGCCGATAGCATTTTCCTGTTCCGTTGGAAACGGCCCGCCGCCCACTCGTGAACTGTACGCTTTTACCACGCCGAGCACACGTCCAATTGATTGCGGAGGTACTCCGGCCCCGACGCATACCCCGGTGCCGCAGTTGCTGCTGGTTACAAACGGGAAAGTGCCGTGATCCAGATCAAGTAGTGTGGCGTTGGCCCCCTCAAAGAGCACCTTCTTTGCACCCGCCATGGCCCGGTGCAAGAGCGCCGTTGTGTTACAAACCAGTGGTTTGAGGCGCTTCCCGAGCGGTTCGTATTGCTCATAAATGGCTTGCCAATCCATGGGCGAACTACCGAAAAGCGCCGCGAAAATGGCGTTTTTCTCGGGCACGATATGCGCAAGGCGATCGCGCAGGCGGTCGGAATCAATGATATCCGCCATCCGCACCGCAAAATGCCGCGAGGCTTTATCGGCATAGCAAGGGCCGATTCCACGTGCGGTTGTGCCGATCTTTTTATCGCCCAGTTTTTCTTCCGCCAGCTTGTCCTGCAGGCTGTGGTAAGGCATGACGACATGTGCCTGGGAGGAAATCTTCAGATTATCGTTTACATGGATTCCGCGCTGCTCTAGGGCATCAATTTCGCGAATAAGCTGACTGGGATCGACGACCACGCCGTTGGCCAGTACGGAGATGCATTGGGGTCTGAGTATGGCGCTGGGTATCAGATGAAAGGCGTATTTTTGATCGCCCACCTGAACGCTGTGACCGGCGTTGCTTCCGCCGTTCCAGCGGACCGCCAGATCAAAGCCTTCGCTCAAGATATCGACGATTTTACCTTTTCCCTCGTCCCCCCACTGCAATCCGACTACCGAAGTATGCTGGTCACAAAATCTGGTAATATCCATGCAGATTAAATTCCTACATCGCCACGTCAGTTACCCAATCTCGGGCAAGTTGTTGAACATAACCTTTGGCGGGCTACAATTCAATGCGGCCGATTTTTCGGGCGCGGCACTGATGGACCGCAGGATCAACAGGATCAATCGGATGGAGCCGATTTCGCACGGCTGCTCGGACGACCGACGCGGGTTTCAAACGTTCGGCGACAAACACAGCTGAGACACTCTGGAACAGACTTCCAGTTCCATGGGGCAATTCTCCTTGCCGAATTCAAGGCACTGCTCGAAATATTCCCGCAAAAACGCCTGTACCGATCCACATCGCTCGATCTGCAGCGCGTGAACCAGACCGTGCTGGACCAGTTCATCTTGATGAGGAGCGCTGCGTTTGATGACGATCAAATGGCTGTACGTCAACGAGTTCGTTGTCGGCGTTAAAATGCGGAGCTGCTCCGCGAGGTGTTTCAATTCGGGCGACGGCTCCGGCAGTTCATCGACTATTGCGATACGTATGGAATCCGGTTTCTGCACGCCCATCTGAACCGCGGCGGCACGTTCTTGATCCGTCAATGGTCGGGCGGAATTCCACAAATTTCTCTCCACCGACATAACCCACTCGCTTACCAAGGGGACTATGGTGGGTAACATTTTGTGTAATACCGCCCGGTGAATCATTTTCTACTCTCCCGATTTTCATCAACCAGAATTGGGTGTAGCTTTAACATCGACCTATGCGGCCGGAATTGATGACCCATTTCTCGCATAACGTCGGAATCTTAACTTATGGGACAAACTGCCGCACCCGATATAAAAAAAGGGAGGATACCACGGGGAAAATGCACCTCGCGGCCTCGAAAAGCAAATTGATGCTTCAGGGCACGGTCGCGCCTATAATGGGAACAACTGTGGAAGTTGCACCCGGGAGCTATTCAACATGACCGCGATTGAAAAGACGACGAAAGCAGAATCGACGGGGATCATTTTGGTGGATCACGGCAGCCGATTTGCGGCCGCCAACGACATGCTCGAGGAGGTTGTTGAACGGTTTCGCCGATCATCGGGATACCGGATTGTGGTGGCAGCTCATATGGAATTGGCGGAGCCGAGTATCCCACAAGCATTTGAAGCATGCGTGCAGCAGGGAGCAAAGAGAATCATCGTCCACCCTTATTTTCTTTCGCCCGGCCGACACAGCACGACGGATATTCCGCGCATGGTAGCGGAGGCGGCGGCAGCGTATCCGGAGGTTACCTGCAACGTCACCCAGCCGTTGGGGCTTGACGATGAAATATCACGAATCATTCTCAATCGGATTCAAGATTGCGATCGCAACGGGCATACGTGCAAAATCTGTGCGTCTCGGGGTGGATGTATGGTGAAATCAACCTCTTCGGCCAATCTCCCTGCCGGAGCGTGAAATGGTTTAGTGCTGGAAGTTGCGGCCCCTGCATGACTATGGGGTGTCAAAGCATCCAATTGTTATCTTGGCGGTTTGAAGTTTCAGGGGCACAGGGCCTCGCCGGGAAGCGGGGCTGATTCAGGCGGTCTTCTTGAGCATCACGCCATCGCGGTCTTGCCCCATGATGGGCCTATAAAACGAAAAGACGGGCTAAATAAAAAAGGGTTGGCAGACATTTAATCCGCCAACCCTTTCATCATTTTTTTATCATCCGCACTGCTCAAGCATATTTAATTTAAGGCGATGGGGACGAATCTTGTGCCGACAACGGCCAAGCGCTGAGGGACCTTGCCCTTAGCCCGGATTATTCAAGGACCGGCGCGGGATTGCGGGGGTGGAGGTCGTAAGTGTCGTGTTTGCAGACGGTTAGTCTCCGTGGCCGGATTGAGTCTCGGCGCGCAGTCTGCAAGGGCAACTTCCATTCGATTTTGGGTACCCATGCTCCGTTTCACGCTCTCCATCTGCCGACTCGTGTGAACCGGAAGCGAGTGGACAGAGTATTAGATTTGTAGTATTCTATCCGGCTGCGATGTCTCGCGGTTAGGAGTGCCTTAGCCCGGAT
>JAKAVA010000018.1 GCA_021827645.1 Planctomycetota bacterium | reverse complement strand
CTGCCGCTCCGGTATGGTAAACTTCCTGCCGCGATGATCCATCGATCTGCTCCTGAAAATCCAAACAACAGATCAGAATCTACACGCCACAAAAATCCCCGCCAGATGCACTTCGTCGGACGTTTACGAATTGGTAGCGGCGCCGGGGCGGGCGGCTCCAGACATGACGCCAAAGTTCGGCTGGTAGCCCGCTGCCATACCGCCGACCGTTACGTACTGCTGCGATGGAGTGGTGGCGATCGGATCGGACGGGCAGATAAAGCTCTTCGGGGTGACGTAGTCCTGCAATACCATGAGCCACAGACATCCGGTCGGGCTCCCCACCTGGGGTGTGGCCTTGATTTTTGTGCCGCCGAACCAGTCGTGTAACACTTTACGGGCGGGGCTATTACCTGCATAAGAGATGGGCGCCGTGGGAGTGTTGATATACCGGTTATCCATCGGCCCTGGCGTGCAGGGGAACAAGCCATCGTTGCTATTTGCATAGACACTCATGCATTGAACAATACCGCGGATATTCGCCGCGCACACCACTCGATTAGACAACTCCCTGTCGTCCATGTTGCTGGGGAAAAGCACAACAATGATCAGGGCGATAACCACGATCACCGCCAGTAGTTCGATGAGTGTCAACCCGCTGCGGTGCTTCCGAAATGGTCGCATGAGATACCCCCGTTTATTAAGATTCAACCATGCTGCAACTCGACCCTCCGATGGCATTGTGGCAACTCTGAGAGCCCGGGCCGAAGTCGCCGGGAATTCGGTCACGACTGCGGCTTCAAGGAGCCCCGGAAAGACAATGGGTAGCGTGCTCGCCACCCAAAACCACGGGTATCGCCACGCGTGACGGGCACGGGCAGCGGAGTTCCCGACTCCGCTTGCGGCCGGAACGGTCGCCTGATGTAGCACCAGAGTGAACTATTGACCCGTGCCATGGGCCTGCCCGTTCCTTTTATTGAGCTTCATGATGGCAATATGAACTCCCCCAGTCAAGTCTACGCGCCAGGCTCCCTTGGAAATCATCCTGCGTCAAAGCGCCGAGGAACTCTGGCCTCCAAATAACTTGTTCGCCCCGGAGGAACACAGGTGAAAGCAAAACGCAGCGATACCGGAGTCGGCCCAGCCCCCGACGATACCCCACCTTTCCAGTCGACCGGACGAGGGATCGCTGAATATACGCGTTGCCGCAGGCGCCGCCGCTGATTGAAATTCAGTTTCAACCCGTGCGACCGTGGCTTGATGGATCAGGTGTGGGGCAGCAAATTCCTGCGAAACGCCAACCCACAAGGAGCCGCCATGCCCCTGTGAGGATTCATCAGGAAGATGGTTTTCATCCGGCGGGAGCATCGGCTAATATCTCCGTCAATGATTGCACGCATACAGGGTCTGATCGGCGCCGTTTACGAACATTCCGTTGAACTCACAGTCGGGATGATCAGCTATGAAATTCTGGTCGCGGCGGCGGATGTGAAGCACCTCCAGACGCAAGTGGGGCAGCGAGTGGAATTTTTCACCATTGACTATCTGGAAGGGAGCCCCGGCCACGGGTCGCTCACACCCCGGCTGATTGGTTTTTTGACGGCGACGGATCGGGATTTTTTTCAGTTGTTCATCACGGTCAAGGGGATTGGCCCCAGGCGAGCCCTGCGGGCCATGGTACAACCGGCTGCACGTATCGCCGCCGCTATCAACTCCCGCGACGCCAAATTTCTGACTTCCCTGCCGGAGGTTGGTAAACGCACCGCCGAGCAGATGATCGCTGAGCTCTCCGGCAAGCTGGAACTGGGGCCGGAAACGACACAAACGACAGCGGCCGCCCCACGAACGGCGGAACAGGAGCGTGCGATCATTGCACTGATTCAGCTTGGCGAAAAACGACCTGATGCCCAGTTGTTGGTGGATCGTGCGTGCCGCGCCGACCCGACATTGGTCGATGCCTCTACCATCACACAGGCCGCATATCGGCTTAAGGCAGGTGGATGATGACGCGCGATCGGATCGTCACGCGGGATGAACTGCCGGAAGACCGACCGGAATCCGGAGGCGGTGGTGCCAGCCCGCTCAGACCGCAGTTGCTCGCCGAATATGTCGGCCAGCCGGAACTGGTGGAAAAGCTCAAGATCGGAATCGCGGCCGCATGCACGCGGAATGAAGCGATGGAGCATGTGCTTCTGCACGGTCCGCCCGGCCTGGGCAAAACCACGCTGGCGTACATCATCGCCAATGAACTTCACACCTCCGTGCCGCGGATTACCAGCGGCCCCGCGCTGACTCGGCCGACGGACTTGGTCAGCCTGCTGACCAATGTGCAACCGCGGGATGTGGTCTTTATCGATGAGATTCACCGGATGCCGACAGCGGTTGAAGAATATCTCTATTCTGCCATGGAGGATTTTGTGGTGGATGTGGTAACCGGCAGCGGCACGCATGCCGATTCGATCCGCATCAAAATCAATCCGTTTACCCTGATCGGTGCGACGACCCGGTCCGGTCTACTTTCCGGCCCGATGCGAGCGCGATTCGGGATCGTCCACCACTTGAATTTTTATTCCGAGGCGGATTTACTCACCATCCTGAAGCGATCTGCGTCCCTGCTGGCGATGGAACATGAGCCCGGCGCACTGGAGATGGTCGCCCGCCGGTCGCGTGGTACGCCGCGCGTCGCCAATCGCCTGCTCCGGCGGGTGCGCGACTTTGCCCTGATTCGCGGCACCGGAAGGCTTACTGCCGAGTTGGCGGCCGGCGCGCTGGAACTCGAAGGGATTGATGAGCGGGGACTCGATCCATTGGATCGCCGGTTTATGATGATTCTCGCCCGCGATTACGACGGCGGGCCGGCGGGCTTGGATTCGCTTGCCGCCAACATGGGAGAAGAAAGTGACGTGTTGGAGGACGTGATTGAACCATTTCTACTTCAATCCGGATTTTTGCGCCGAACCAGCAAGGGGCGGCAGTTGACAGCATCGGGCTGGACGCACCTGAAACTTACGCCGCCAAAAGCCCCGGTGGAGGCGGAACTTTTTGAATAATACACCGGTATCACCTATGGACACGCTCTACGCATCATACCGACCGCATCATTCGAGGAAAGTGGCTTCTATCGGCAGAATCTTCGCACTGGGGCTGCTGCTGCTACCGACGGCCTGCACCGTTGTACATCGTGGCCCCATCAAGGTCGGCATGTCGCAGCCGCTAGAACCATCCGCCCAACCGAAGGTCATTCATACACCGCGCGCCTACACGCCGCCAACGGTGGTGGAGATGATTTCACTCAACATGCCGCGAGGTCAATTCAATCACAATGCCGCCATCTGGAAACTGCTTTCCCCGCTGACAATATCGCACACCGATCGGCGGATGCTGCGCAGGAATGGACTGCGGACGGGATCAGCCTCATTCAGCCGCTGGAAGAAACTCTCGAAAATACTGAATTCCATTAAAGGACTGATATCGCAGCGAAGCTATATTCAGACGGCTGCACTTCAGGCGGTCGTCGTGAACGCTAAAATGAACGTGCACCGAGAGTTTATTGCCTTTCGCCCCTTGGATGACCGGCTTGTCCTGCGAACCTTTCATAACTGCGATGACATCTTTCTTCTCACGGCCCAGATCGACCGCCAAGAAAACCATACGGTATTGCAGATCGTACCGGCGGTGAATCTCGGCACCGTTACATTCAGTCGCGGGCCCTATTCGCTGGGCTTGGTGCGAGCGGCCGAACCACGGCGACACATCTTCCGTCACCTGATATTCGACATCCCGCTGCCGCCACATCATTTCATGGTCGTTGCGCCGACAGGGTTCAAAATGAATCCGAATCTCATTGGGCCGACATTTTTATCTGATGGGCGCGAGGTGCCAGCCCGCGAAACGGTGCTCGTATTTGCACCGCTCGATAAACTAAAGTGAAGCCCGCCTACTGATCCCTTCCTCGCCCGGGAGGATAAGATTCAGCCTTAGGTGGATGCAGAGGTGTCACCGAATAGTGAAGGTTGACCCATGAATTGAACATACTCCCGGCAGTCCTTTTTCTGGAAGGTTTTCTCGTGGCAGAATCGTTGCTTTTCTACGTGCTGATCGTCGTTTTTGTTGCGACGCTGGTTCGCTCAGCGCTCGGCTTTGGCGAGGCACTTATTTTGGTTCCGCTTCTGGCGTTACGAATACCGATTGCCGTTGCGGCACCTCTGGCTGTCGTGGTCTCCGTTGTGGCGGCCGGAGCGATTGTGGCTCAGGACTGGCGGCGTGTGGAGCCGCGCAGCGCAGGCGTATGGCTCCTTGCGACCCTATTTGGAATCTCGCTTGGCTTTTTATTACTCACCCGCGTTGACGCCCCCGTCGTCAAAGCCATTCTCGGCACGGTCATCATTGCATTTTCTGTGTTTTCCATCCGGGGCGGAAGTCGCCGGCACTTCACCAAGGATCATTGGGGGTGGCTGCTGGGATGCGGATTCGCTGCGGGTGTGCCCGGAGGTGCGTACGGCATGAACGGTCCGCCGCTGGCAGTTTACGGATCGCTCCGGAGATGGTCGCCGCAGCGGTTTCGAGCCACACTCCAGGGGTGTTTTCTGCCGGCAAGTCTGGTGGGGCTGGGGGGATACATTGCGCTGGGCCTCGTAGATTGGCGCGTCATACGCTATTTTCTATTCTCACTGCCCGTTATGCTGCCGGCCCTCGCGCTCGGGCATGCTATTAATAAACGATTGATTGATCACCGGTTTTTCCTCATCGTTTACTCCGTATTAATCATGACGGGCGGAGCACTGGTCGTGCAGGCATTGGCGAGACGGCGGCGACGGTGGGTATCCAAAGGGCGAAGTCCGTCCCATGGGATGGCCGGCCTGTGCGCACAACCGACTTTACCGAGAATCCATTCGGCCCTCCGATCGGTTGCAGGGTACCGCCGATTCAATGGGCAATTCTCGGTGGCCAGTGGGCCGCGAGCGATCGGGCGAAGGCATGATATTGGGCGGCAAATTGTCGCGGGTAGCAGGAAATAAAGCGATGAAAATAAATCGGCCCCGCCACCATATTCCAGCGCGTGGTTTCGTGAGACAGATCGTAAGGTGAAAGCCCGGCCTTGAGCATCACCGGCGTGAGCCGCCCCATCTCGCTGCTGTGCAGCGCCCGCTTAATAACACCCCAGCCGTCATGCTGCGTGATAAAAAGCATCATGGACCAGAGCTGCGCGTAGTAAATTTCCGTCATCCGCGGCCCGGTGGCGATGGCGGCGCCGGCGTCCATCCGTGTGAAGATATGAAGTGGGATAAAATCTCCGGCCCGGCACACGGCCCGAAGTGCCAGCCAGCGGGGGTAATTGAGTGTTGCGATAAATTTCGGCTTTCCATGTCGCCAGCAGACCGCTTCAAACTGCGCCGCCAACCCTTCATCCATCCAGGCGGGCAGATGATCTTTCAGGGATACATAACTGAATTGAAGCCATGCCTCGTGCGCGAGAACCGAAAGCATGGTGGGCACGCTGGTGCGGTGAAGCGCGAAAACTCCTTTATGGTCGTAGCCATAAACCATCGGATGGAGGGCGTAGGGGGCGACGGTCGGCATCATGTTTCGGGTAAAGATCGCCCATTGCCGACGGTGTGCGAAGATGTATCCCCTCAGGGGCGGGTGGAGACGGGCAGAGGGGATAAGAGCGCGAAACCGGCACAGTGCATGCGTCAGCACCCGCATGATGAGCCGCTGCTGAAGTGGATTTTTAATGTCGGTAAAAATGCGATATGGGCCCGCCGAGAGAAGAAAACCCTTCTGCCCGACGCTATCGGTCATGGGCACCACGTCGAGCTTGTCGGCGGCGATGCGGCGAAGAGCCGCCGATGACAGGCCGGCGGGCATGGTAGACCGTCGGTTAAACATCTGACCACCGGTACCACCCGACTGACACCCGACCTGAAGGGCGCTTGCAAGCAAAGCGGTGGCGGCCGCCAGCATCCGCAGGTGGGCTGACGGCGCACGAGCAGCGTGCTTTGGTTCAGCCAGCCATGGCAGTGGCTTCAATTTCGACCCGTGCGGCGTCATCGATAAGTTTAGATACCTCCACCATAACGGTTGCCGGCCGAATTTCCCCGAAAATTTTACCGTGTGCCAGCGCTATTTTTTCCCATTCCGCAATATCGATGATGTACATGCGAGTACTGACAACATCAGCCATTGAAGCACCCAATGCCGCCAAGGCCGCACCGATAATCTCGAGCGAACGCTCCGCCTGCCGAGTTGGATCGGGTGAATACGTTTTATCCGCCTCAATGCCTACGCAACCGCTGACGAAGATCATGTTCCCTTTCTTCACCGCCCGGCTGTAGCCGATTTTGGGCTCCCACAGGCTGCCGGAACTGACGGTAAGGTTTCCGCCCCGTTGTACCGTGGAAAACACCGGTGTGGATGGTTGACTCATAAACAGCTCCCCAATTCGATATTGCAAAAGCCGGTCGCAAAACGGTCATGCAACGCGGCACAACGGCTGGGATTCTATCCGCCTGAATGAAGAATCGCACGGGCGCTGGGTCGCCGGTATAAAGCAAAAAACCCCGCAAGTGGTCACCTTGCGGGGTCAGGTTATTGGCTCTGCTGGAGGGAGGAGCTGCCTTATGGAAGGTTGTGTCGGGACCTTGGCGCTTACAGCTCCGGCAGGGGATCACTTGTGGCGATGATGGCCGCCATGCCCTCGCTGGCGCAGAGAAATAGTGCCCGCATCGGCATTAGCACCGGCGGTGACCGAAATCGGTCTGCGTGTGCGGCCGAAACCCACACCACGATCCATGACCATGATTCGATAACGTCCTACGGGGGCGTTGTTGGCGGTAAAGGTGCCGTCATCGGCAGTAGCCGTGACACCGAATACCATCACGTGCCATTGAGTTTTGCCGGGGGTTGGTTTCTGCCAGCGGCCACGGCGCATGTGCCGACCGTGCCCACCCCGACCCGGCAAACGCATGATTCGTACGATGGCGCCGGCAACAGGGTTACCGCTTGAGTCCACCACTTTACCGGAGATGCTGCCGGTTGCATGGGGCGTCATCGAATGAGCTACAGCCGGTGGAGTGGCACTGAATTGCAGTGCCCCGGCACCCCCGATTAAACCGATAATTGCCAAACCCGCCAAAAATTTTCGCATGGTGCGCTCCTTAAAAAAAAATGTCTATTGGCCGATCGCTCATTGAGTATTTCTCGCAGAGCACTTACCGCAGGGCATATCCCACTATTGGGGCGGCCCATCGCCCTGATTCCATCACTCAGGCCCACATCGATTCATCGACGGCCACGGTGGGTAGACACGCACGTCGTGCGAGAAAGTTTCAGCGGTGTTGGTTATTTTATTTTCCGGGGAACATCTGCCTCCGTGACGGCGGCCATGGGCAACCCCATTGGTGCTCTACCTTCCAGCTGCGATGCTGAGAAGCCCCCGAGAACATCCCCCAGCGCCAACGGCCAATCATCCAGGTTTTCAGGTCTTTTGCACCTTGCCACGCGATACGATAATGTTTCCTTCCGCAGGATACCATCTGCGATTTCAGACGGGTTTGCAGCGTCTTATGGCCGATGCGGAGTTGAGTTATGGCGATAAAGAAGTGGAATCGCCGACATTTTTTAATCGCCGGCTCGGCGGCGGCCATCGGTAGCCGGGCGTCGTTTGCGGCTGCACGGATTCGGCCGAATCGCGGACCAAACGCCTTTACCCTCACCTGCCAGTCCTTAATCGATCCGATCGGGATCGATACCCCCGTACCGCATCTCAGCTGGATTTATCACACCCGGCAACCCGGCTATCGGCAGTCCGCCTATCAGGTTCGAGTTGCCTCCTCGCGCACCGCGTTGGTTTCCGGCGAGGCGGACATCTGGCGGAGCGGACGGATATTTTCCGATCAAAATGTGCAGGTACCTTTTGCAGGCAAAACACTGCAATCACGCAGCGAATACTTCTGGCAGGTGCGGGTGTGGGATCAGGATGGCGTCGCCTCCGACTGGTCGCCCGTGGCCTGCTGGACGATGGGCATACTGGATCCGCTGGAATGGCGGGCGCAGTGGATCACCTCCCCCATCATGGAAAAAGTTCACGAGCCGCGCCGGATATTCGGGTGGAAACGGCCGGCGCATGTGACCGGCGGCCGCGTGTTTTATCGTGTGCGCTTTTTCTGTCCTCAGCGCCCCTGCTTTTATCACGTGTACCTTGCCGTAACCGGTTCGCATACCGCCTTTCTCAATGGCACTGAGATTATTCGCTCGCAACGACGCGATGCGATGGAGTGCTTCATCGGTGCGGATCATCCCCGCCTGGATCGCGGATGGAATGTGCTGGCCATCGATGCCACGGCCGCCACCCGCTTCGACGCTGCCGCCGGGGTTACCGTCGTCATGCCCGGGGGTGTGCGACGGACGCTGATGTTGAATCAGTGGAAATATCATTACTCGCCGATACGGGGATGGCAGGCGCCGGCGTTTGACGACACCGGCTGGGCATCCTGCGCCGATTCGGCACCATTCGGCCGCCAAGACTGGGCGACACCGGATATGAACTTCGACGCCCCGCGACGGAGTTTTCTGCTGCGCCGGGAATTTGCGGTCGAGGGGATTGTGCGCCGCGCCGTGGTGCTGGTGTCCGGGCTGGGGAGTTGCGAACTGCACCTCAACGGCCGGAGGGTGGATGACCATTTGCTGTCCCCCAACTGGACACAATACCAGCGCCGTATTGAGTACGACATGCACGATGTTACGCCCCTGATCCAATCGGGTACCAATTGCATTGGCGCCATCCTCGGTAACAGTTGGTGGAGCAGTGGCCTGGGCCCCATGCAATCCCAGCGTGCCGCCGCCCCGGGTGATAACCTCAAATGTTTCTGCGAACTGCATATTGACTATGCCGACGGATCGCATCAGGTGATCTGCTCGGACGACAACTGGAGGGTTCACCCTTCGCCCATCATGTCCGATTCGATCTATAACGGTGAAACGTATGACGCCCGGCTTGAGTTGCCCGGTTGGAATGAGCCGCGATTTGACGATTCCGCGTGGTTCTCCGCCCAGAGTGCTCCGATTTCCGACGGTATTAAATTTTCCGCACGCACGGATGAACCGATCAGAATCATTGACACAATTGAACCGCGGCTGATTTCCGAACCGGCACCGGGAATGTTCGTTCTGGATTTCGGTCAGAATCACTCCGGGGTGATGCGAATACGGGTGCGTGAACCTGCGGGCCGACGGATTGAACTACGCCACGCCGAATCGATCTATCCGAACGGCCGGGTGAACGGCAGCAATCTGCAATCCGCCGCCGCCACCGACGTGTATATATGCGCGGGGAGCGGAGTCGAAACATGGATGCCGCGTTTTACCTACCACGGCTACCGGTATGTTGAAATCAAGGGGCTTTCCCGCCGCCCGACGCCGGGTGATTTCACAGCCATGGTGCTGGGCACGGCGGTGGCGGAGGTATCGACTTTTCAATGCTCCAAGCCGATTTACAACATCGTCGACCGCATGGCCCGATGGAGCGGACAATCCAACACTTTCAGCGTACTGACCGACTGCCCGCAGCGCGACAGTCGAACGGGCTCCATGGGAGATGGGGCGGCATTTGTCCGCACCGCGTGCTGGAATCAGAAAGCCGCGGCATTTTTCCGCAAATGGACGCTGGATATGGCCGATGCGGCAGACTTCGCGTCCGCGAGCCGTCACAGCCACCTCTCCGAACCCACCATCATCGCCCCGAGCCTCGGCGGCGAACCGATCGGGTGCCCCGGCCGGTCGGATGCAGCGGCCGTCGTGCCGTACACCAGCTTTATATTTAATGGCGATTTATTGGAGTTGCGGCAGGCGTATGCTCTCATGCGGGATTGGGCGCTTTACATCCTGGCCAACCGCACCGGGGGCGTATTTAGCCGGCCGGATTTCGGCGATTGGATGGCGACGGTACCCACATCTGAAGAGTTGATCAGTGCGGCCATTGCATGCCGGTCGGTGCAGATCGCCGCCCGGGCCGCCCGTTGGGTTGCCCCCCACGACGCCGAACATTTTCACGCCGCCGCCGGTTCGATGGCCACGGCATTTAACGCACGATTTCTGAACCGTCGCGAGTTTCAATATGGCAACGGTTCGCAGTGCGCCAATTTGCTGCCGCTGGCGTTTCATCTTGTGCCTCAGTGGGCGCAGCGCGGCGTTATCCAGAATGTCGTTCAGGACATTACCGCCCGGCAGGGCATCTCAACCGGCTACGTCGGCACGCCGCATCTGCTCCCGACCCTTTCCCGATTCGGTTATCACCGGCTCGCGGCCACCCTGCTGGCCCAGACGCGGTATCCATCGCTGGGGTATATGGCTATAAAGGGGTGCACCACAGTGGCAGAGCGTTGGGATTTTGACCGCTGCGGCCCATTTATGAATTCGCTCAATCACACCGTTTTCGGATCCATGTGCACGTGGCTCTACGAGGGACTCATGGGGATTGAACCGGATGAACATCATCCCGGTTTCAAACACTTTACCATGCGCCCCATTTTCCTAACGGATATGACACATGCGGAATTTGAACATCACTCTCCCTACGGCAGAATCGCCTGCACTTGGCAGCGGCGGCATCGACGGATTGATCTGCACGTGCAGATTCCGCCCAACACAACCTCCGACATCTATCTGGTGGATTCGAGCCTCGGAATCTCGGAGATCCGGGCCGGTGCGAAACTGATTTACCGCCATGGCCGCAGTTTCAGCAGCCCGAACATGACGGCGATGAGAGATAATCTCGGGAATCGTTTCTGGCGACTGGGCAGCGGGCGGATTGCGCTGAACATCATCGAAGTCTAAACATCGGCGGTGGTGGTAGACCAACCATGAAACATGGAATTCCGTCTTTAGGCGGCACGTTTCATTTGAGGGTCCACGCGCGGTGAGAGTGATGATCGATGTCGGTGCTTCGACCAACGAAAATCCTTCTGATCAACACCCGGAGCCTGACAGGCTCCAAGCTGAATCGGTGGTTGGGGCGATACCTGTCCTTTGGCTTGCGCCTTTGACGCAGGCGGCTAGTTGGTATCAAATGCATGCATAGAGGCGGTGGACAGCCGCGGAGAAAGGTGCGTTTTCGTATCCGGAGGAATTATGGCACACGAAGATATTGAATCGGTATTGCACGAAAATCGGGTATTCCCCCCGCCAACCGAATTCGCCCGGCGGGCCCGCATAGGCAGTCGCGAGGCGTACGAAAAACTGTATCGCCAATCCATCGATCACCCCGAAGAATTCTGGAATCAGCAGGCACAGGAACTCACGTGGATAAGCCCCTGGAAGCAGGTGTTGGACTGGAGCAAACCACCGTTCGCCAAATGGTTTGTCGGCGGTCGGCTGAATGTTGCAGCCAATTGCATTGATCGGCACCTCGGCTCGCGCGGTGATGCCCCCGCGATCATCTGGGAAGGTGAACCGGGCGATTCACGCACCCTGACCTATCGCGAATTGTTGAAGGAAGTATGCCGACTTTCCAACGGACTTCAGAGCCTTGGCGTGCGGCAGGGGGATCGGGTGGCGATTTATATGCCGATGGTTCCCGAGGCGGCCATCGCGATGCTGGCGTGTGCCCGAATCGGGGCCGTGCATACGGTGGTGTTTGGCGGGTTCGCCGCCGAAGCGCTGGCGGAGAGAATTAATGACGCGCAGGCGTCCGTCGTCATCACAGCCGATGGGGGATGGCGGCGAGGTAAAGTGGTGGAGTTGAAGGCGAATGTGGATGCCGCCCTGGTCAAGACACCTGGGGTCCGCCACTGTGTGGTGGTCAAACGTGTCGGCAGGCCGGTGGAGATGAAACCGCAGCGGGACATCTGGTATCACGATCTGGTGACCGGCCAATCGGATCAGTGCCCGCCGGTACCGGTGGACAGTGAACAGATGCTCTTCATTCTCTATACCAGCGGCACCACCGGCCGGCCCAAGGGCGTAGTGCATACGTCGGCGGGATATCTGCTGGGGGCGTATTTGACATGCAAATATGTGTTTGACCTGCGGCCGGAGGATGTCTACTGGTGCACCGCCGATGTGGGGTGGATTACCGGGCACAGTTACATGGTCTATGGGCCACTGGCCTGCGGGGCCACGGCGGTCATGTACGAGGGGGCTCCGAATCATCCCGGCCCGGATCGCTTCTGGCAGATTATTGAAAAATATCGGATCAGCGTCTTCTACACGGCCCCGACGGCGATTCGGGCGTTTGTGAAATGGGGTGATGAGCATCCCAAAGCGCATGATCTTTCATCGCTACGCCTGCTCGGTACCGTCGGAGAACCGATCAACCCGGAGGCGTGGATGTGGTATTACAATGTGATCGGATCGGGGCGCTGCCCGATTGTGGATACCTGGTGGCAGACTGAAACCGGGTCGATCATGTGCACGCCGCTGCCCGGCGCTATCGCAGCCAAGCCGGGCAGTTGCACCCTGCCATTTTTTGGCGTGGATATGGCGGTGGTGGACAATCAGGGACGGGAAGTGCCCGTGGATGTGGGAGAATTTCTGGTGATCCGCCGCCCCTGGCCCAGCATGCTGCGCGGGATTTACGGGGATGATGAGCGATTTATTTCGCAATATTGGTCGCAGATCAAGCCGTATTATTTCACCGGCGACGGCGCCCGCCGCGATAAAGACGGATATTTCTGGGTCATGGGCCGCGTGGATGATGTGGTCAACGTGGCGGGACATCGATTGGGCACCATGGAGGTGGAAAGTGCCATTGTCGCCCACCCGGCGGTGGCGGAGGCGGCGGTGGTGGATCGGCCGGATGAAATCAAGGGCCAGGCCTTGTGCGCTTTTGTGACGCTCAAGGAGGGCCACGCCCCCAGCGCTGAATTAAAAGATGCCCTGCGGGCCTGGGTGGTGAAGGAGATCGGCGCTATCGCCCGCCCCGATGATGTGCGGTTTACCGATGCCCTGCCGAAAACGCGGTCGGGCAAAATCATGCGGCGGCTGCTGCGCGATATTGCCGCGGGCAAAGTTTCGGCGGGCGACACCAGCACACTCGAAGATTTTTCCGTGCTGGCCCGATTGCGCCAAGAAAGCGAATAACGCCACGGCGAAAGTATGAAAAGTCGCTTCCCGGTGGGGAAGTGAGAACCGGCGCAGAAAAAAAGGGCGGCACCGCGTACCGCCCCGCAGGTTTTTTCAGCAGATCCCAGCCATCAGGCGTGGACGCCAAACTGGTAATCAGTTCGTTGATAGAACATCTCATCCGGTCGCAGCAGCGTGGACGGGAATTGCGGTTCGTTAGGTGAATTCGGGTAATGCTGGGTTTCGAGCGTAATGGCCCCATGGCGACGATATCGGCCGCCGATCCCCTCGATATCGCCGTTGAAGAAATTGGCGGTATAAACCTGAATGCCCGGCTGTGTGGTGCTGCATCGGATATACCGGCCGGTGGTCGGTTCGCTGAGCACGGCCGCGAGGGAGAGCTTGTTTTCGTCCTGATTGCGCAGGCACCAGTTGTAATCGTAGCCATAGGGTAAGAGGTCAAAGCAGGCCTTGGACCCCTTGGGGAAATGTTTGAGCCGGCTTCCGACAATCATGGGCTTGCGGAAATCCAGAGCGGTTCCCGCCACGCGAGCCATCGCACCGGTGGGAATGAAATCATGATTGACCGGGGTGTAGTAATCCGCATTGATCATCAACTCATGCCCCATCGCGTTGGTGCCCGGGCCGAGCAGATTGAAGCAGGCGTGATTGCACAGGTTGATGACGGTGGGCTTGTTGGTAACCGCCCGGAAGTGCACTTTAACGGTGTTGTCATCGGTCAAGACGTAGGTGGCATTGACCTGCAGATCGCCCGGGAAGCCATTTTCGCCATTTGGGCTGAAAAGACTGAAACGGATGCCCGGCATACCGAGCTCGGTCACCGGTTCCGCATCCCATACCTGCTGATCAAAAGCGTGCGGGCCGCCGTGGAGGGTACACGGCCCGTCATTTAACGGGAGGTGATACGTCTTGCCGTCGATGGTGAATCGGCCGTGATTGATGCGGTTGGCATACCGACCGATGGTGGCACCAAAATAGGGGTCCATGGCATGGGAACGGGCATAGTCTGCAAGGTTGTCAAAGCCGAGGATCACATCGCCGAGATTTCCTTTTCGATCCGGCATGACGATCCGCTGGAAACGGGCGCCGTAGGTGATCATCTGCACCACCATGCCGCGCGAATTGGTGAGTGTAAACTGGTCAACCTTCCGCCCGTTGGGTAGCGTGCCGAAATGTTTTTTATAACACGCCAGCTTTTTGGGCATGGACATGGCCGATTCGCCCGACATGCTGCTGCAGCCGGTTAAAGCCAATGCTGCCCCTACGCTGGTCGCCGCGAGAAAGGCCCGCCGCGAAACTGCCCCTAATGAGAGCTTTCCCTTTTCAGACCCCATAGTAATTCTCCATCAGCAGAAAGAAACCCTGAATATTATCGGAAATATATGCGGCCGTTGAGATATCAGCAAGTGATCACGCCCTGACTCATACTCGATTTTGAGGCAGGATATCCGGCGGACTATGGTGCGGTGGATTCCCCGCGAACTGCATGAACGTTAAACTCGGGGCATATGGCAGCGGACACGGAAATACAGGTCGTCCAGGGGGATATCGTCGCGCAGTGTGATGTTGACGTGATCGTCAATGCGTGGAATCGAAACATCCTTCCATTCTGGCTGTTAATTCCGCAAGGCGTCTCCAAGGCGATTCGAAATGCCGCCGGGACCGCGCCATTCCGGGAGTTGGCCCGATATGGGGCTATCCCACTTGGCCAAGCAGTCTTGACCGGGCCGGGGAAACTCCCGATCAAGGGAATCATACACGTTGCCGGCATCAATCTACTGTGGATGGCTTCGCAAAATTCCGTGCGACTCTCCACCTGCAACGCTCTTGCCATCGCGTATCAGCAACGATTCAGGTCCATTGCCATGCCAATCATCGGCAGCGGCACAGGCGGAGTTGCCAAGGCAATCGCCATGGCAATCATGCGTGAAGAGGCCATCAAATCAGCTTTCGATGGGGAGGTGCGAATCGTCGAGTTTCGCCGGTCGGAGAAGGTTTTGCTCAAACCGACGTAGATGGTGATTCCATATCGATAAAAACGTACCTCAAATAAATTTCCGATCCGCACTGTGCGCGAGTCGTTCATGCGGATGGACATACCTGCGGCAGAACGCCGGCAGCTGTCAGGCCGGGCACCCTTGGACGGAAGTCGGAATTCTGTGGTATTATTCAACCTGATTAAATAAAGGAGTATCGCGATGGAGCAAACTCGACGGTCGTTTGTAAAAGCCGCTACCGGAAGCATGCTGGCGGGCGGAATATTGGGAGCCGCTGCCGGTCTTTCAACAACCGAAACGGCTGATGCACGATCGGTCATCCTGGGTGGGCCGGTCAAAGCGCTGAAACCGATGGCGGACGGTGTGCTCATCACCCTGCACGACGCGATGATGAAAATTGAGGTCTACGCCCCAAACGTGATCCGCATTCTGGTCGGTGCGGGCGAGGCGGTACCGGAACATGCAAGCCTGGCGGTTATTTCCAAACCGATGACGGACGGGTGGCACTGGCGCGAGACAGCGACACACGTTGTGGTCTCGACCGCAGCCGTGATCGTAGAGGTTGAGAGGCATACTGGCAGAGTCCGGTTTACCGATACGGCCGGAAATCTTATCACTGAAGAAGCGCCCCATTCAAGCCGGGCATTGACTCCGTGGACATTCAAGGATGTTCCGACGTACCACGTGCGGCAGAATTTTTTACTGCAAAAGAATGAAGCGATTTACGGACTGGGGCAACACCAGAAAGGCGTGATGAATTACCGGGGTAAGTCGGTGCACCTGGAACAGCGGAACAGGCATGTCGCCATTCCAGTAATGATATCCAATCGAGGCTACGGCGTGTTTTGGGATAATCCCGCCATTACCGATGTGGACGTGGGACTTAAACACGCGGATATTCTTTCATGGGATTCTCAGGCGGGATTCTGCATCGATTATTACCTGATGTACGGACCGGACATTGACACGGTGATCGGGGGGTATCGCACCATCACCGGGGCCGCACCGATGATGGGTAAATGGGTATGGGGATTCTGGCAAAGCAAGGAAAGATACAAAACCCAGGCACAGATCTTGGGCGTAGCGGCGACGTATCGATCGATGAAAATTCCAATTGACGGTGTGGTGCAGGACTGGTTCTACTGGAGTCCGCATCCGTGGGGTTCAAACCAATTCGCATTTTCACGTTATCCTGATCCGCGCGACATGATCCGATCGCTGCATCGGGAAAAGATTCATTTCATGATCTCGGTGTGGGCCAAGTTCCAGCCCGGATCAGCCAACTACAAAATGCTCAAGGAAGCCGGGGTACTATTTCCGCTTTATCAAGGCGACAGTTACTATGATGCCTTCAGCCCTCTGGGCCGCAAGTTATATTGGGAATGTCTTAACAGGCAATTATTTTCGCTGGGCGTGGATGCCTGGTGGCTTGATGCCTCGGAACCGGAACCGGCCTTTGATTGGGCGGTGTTTTCAGCCTTTAAGAGCTATCTGGGCTGGGTAGAATTCGTCTACAACGCCTATCCGTTGATGCATACGACCGCCGTCTACGAGGGGCAGCGGTCGGTAACCAGCAGTAAGCGGGTGATGATTCTCACCCGTTCGGCGTGGGCGGGCCAGCAGCGTAACGCCGCGTTCACCTGGTCGGGTGATATCGGCAGCACGTGGGAGGTTTTCAAGGTTCAGATTCCGGCCGGTATTAATTTCTGCCTCAGCGGCATTCCGTTCTGGACCACCGACACCGGTGGTTTCTTCCTCCATCAGTCGCCGAGTAATCCGGCCTACGCGGAGCTCTTCACCCGGTGGTTTCAGTTCAGCACGTTCTGCCCGATGTTCCGCGTGCACGGTGCGAATTACCCGAAGGAAATGTGGCGATTCGGCCCGAGATTCATGCCGATACTGGAAAAATTCGATCGCCTCCGCTATCGCCTCATGCCGTATATTTACTCATGCGGCTGGAAGATCACACATGAGCATTACACGCTGATGCGAGGTTTGGTGATGGATTTCCGAAATGATCTGAAAACCGCCGACATCGGCGATCAATTCATGTTCGGGCCGGCGATCATGGCCAGCCCAGTGGTGAAACCTGGTGCCAAAGGGCGACACGTTTATCTTCCGGCCGACACGCAGTGGTACGACTTCTGGACAGGCGAAACAACGGCAGGTGGGCAGACAATTCATGCCGCGGCTGACATTGATTCGATGCCGCTTTCGGTGCGTGCCGGTTCCATCATTCCGATGGGCCCGGTGGTGCAGACAGCGATGGATGCGGCCGATCCGATGGAAATTCGAGTCTATCGTGGAGCGGACGCCCATTTTGTGCTCTACGAAGATCAGGGGGACACCTACAATTATGAAAAGGGCGCCTACGCCACCATTGAACTGCAATGGGATCAGAGGGCGGAGAGGTTGACCATCGGCCGGCGCAAGGGCACGTTTGTCGGCATGCTCAAGCATCGTGTGTTCCATGTGGTGTTTGTGGAAAAAGGGAGAGGGATCGGCATGGAACCGTGTGAACCGAATGCAGTCATCCATTACGATGGCACCGAGGTGAGTGTCGCCGCAGCCTAATATCTGGAATGCCCGGGGGTATTGCGACGGTGACGGGTCTGATACCGCATGCATTCCTGCACTGGCAACGGGCATTACGCTAAAAGATCGGCAGACGGGCGTTATCCGCCGGTCTCTCTGGCGCATGCACTTCGCTACATTTGCCCACGGACGTGCAATATACAGGGCAGAATCCGTTAACTATCGGTTGACCTACCATCTGAGGAAACATTGGCGGTGCGTACAACGAGGTAAAACAGCGATGAAGGCAGTTCTCCATGGTGAATCGACACGACGCAGTCGGGCCGCAGCAATATGGATCACCGGGGCGGTGTGCTTCGCTTCGAGCGTGATGGCGCAAACTCCGTCGGCGAGAGTCCCGGTTGCCTATCCCGATACTTGGGGAGCCATCGACGGTCTGGGGCGTATTTTGCCCGATTATCAAGATGTGGGAGGCATCAAGAAAAATAAAACCGTGGGTATCTTCTACTTTCTTACGCGCGTACACACCGGCCACGTCATTCTGAATAATGATCTGGTACTGCAGAAGCATCCGAATGCCATCATCGGTCCGATGTACTCAACTCATTGGTGGGCCGAGCCTCTCTTCGGATATTACCGCAGTTCCGACCCGTTTGTCCTTCGCATACATGCCGAGATGCTTGCCGATGCGGGCGTTAATACGGTGATTTTCGACAATACCAATGGCCCGATTTATCTGTCAGTGCAGAAGGCCCTGCTCAAGACGTGGCTACACCTTCGCAAACTGGGTGACAAGACTCCGCAGTTCGCGTGCTTTGCGGGTAACGGTGCGTGGAATAAAGTTTATGATTCCATCTATAAACCCGGATTGGCGAAGACACTCTGGTTTTACTGGGACGGAAAACCGCTGCTGCTTTATCACGGCCGCAAATCCCAACTCACGTCGGCAGAGCAGCGATTTTTTACGCTGCGATACTGCTGGGCATTAACGGGTGGAAAAAACCAATGGGGTTGGGACAATCTGGGCGCAAATCCAAAACTCTATGGCTGGCACAAAAATCCTCACACACCGGAAGAAATGCCCGTCGCTGTGGGTGGATGGGCCAGCAGCGACATCGGCCGGAGTTATCACGACGGCCGCGAACCTCCCACCATGGATCAACGTCCCTGGCGCGGCATCTGTTTTGCGCGTCAATGGGCGCATGTCCTGAGCATCAATCCACCATTTGTTTTTATCACCGGGTGGAATGAGTGGACTGCTGGTGCGTGGCCAGCCCCCGGCCCTCTGGATTTTGCCGGTCGGATGGTCAGGAAAGGCGACCCGATCTTTATTGATGAATACTCACCGGAATTCAGCCGCGATGCCGAGCCGATGCTCGCGGATCGCGGCGGATTGTATGGCGGCTTCGGCGATAATTATTACTATCAAATGGTGGCGGAGATACGGCGGTACAAGGGCGTTCACCGTCTTCCACCGATCCATCGAGCGGAGATTCACATTGACGCACCGATGGCTCAATGGAATCATATCGACCCGCTGTTCATCAACAATATGGGGCTTGCGGTACACCGCGATGATACCGGTTGGGGGCCCGAACACTACGTAAACAATACCGGGCGCAATGAGATCGTCGCCTGCAAGTGCGCGTACTCAAATAAATACGTCTATTTTTGGGTCAAAACGCGGGCTCCCATCACCACATGGCGCGGCCGATCGTGGATGCTGCTGTATCTGAGCATCCCGGCGGGCGGCAGCAACTGGATGGGCTACAACTACGTCATCAATCGGCACGTTGTCAATGGCCATACGACAACGGTGCAGCGTAACATCGGGGGCTACCATTGGCGAACGATGGGGCAAGCTCGTTTCAGAGTGCATGGCCGTCAAATGCAACTCGCGATTCCCCGCCGTCTGCTGGGAATTCCCCAAGCCATGCCCGCTGAATTTCATTTCAAATGGGCGGACCACATCGCGCAGAATGGCCGTTGGACGGACTTTTATCTCAATGGTGATTGTGCGCCACCCTTCCGTTTTTATTACCGGGCCAAAATCTCCCGTTGACAGGCTTTCCTGGACGTTGCTGGGCAGGGGCAGAGCTGACGATGGAATCGCCGGACCGGCAGGTTGGTCGATAGCTGGGGGATTTGCTGCGAATATCTATCAGTATCCACTTAATAAAAAAGGGCACCGGGCGGATACCGGGAATGCCTGCAACCCGATAACGCCCGATGCCTCGGAAGGCACGGTTAACCATTTCTCGCTCATGCGCTGGTGGCGGGCGGGTGTTGCGGACGGCGCTCTTCACCGACGATACCATCCGGAGTCACCATGAAAAGGCGGTCGGAGAGGGGCTCGGTCGCATTGGTAAACCGAATTTCCACCTGATGACGCAACCACGAAAGGGTCGCCTGATCGTCGCTGGAAAAGGCGAGCAGCACATGCCGATCCGGTACCGCCATGTAATAGGTGGTGCCGAGATGTGCCCGGAGGTTTTTCTGCACAAGGGGGAGCAGCATACGCGATGAATTCATCACATCATCGGCCGGGAAGCTGAACAGGGCATATTTATCGCTATGCCCCCCGCTCATCGAAAGCTTCCGCGTCGAGCGTGCCAGATTCGCCAGAGCGTGCTCATGCACCGTATCGAGGGAAATGTCCCAGTTCGCCAGATCAGCCGCCGTGATGTAGCGATCGGAACGCCCCACACGGTATGCGATGAAAAGATTATTCACCCAGGGTTCGGTGATGATTGAACTCGGCTGGGCGGCCTCCGCAGAGCCCGTGACGGAATCTTTGGGCGTCAATGTAGGCAGCATGGCCTCGGGGATCAGGCTTGGAAATACCCGCGTACGCACCTCCTGCCACCCGTCGATTTCATTGAGTTCGCCGGTGTATTCCACCAGCAGATCATCAAAAAAGTCCCGGACATCTTCGGCCAGATTTTCCGGCTGCCCCATCCATGTATCGTGCAGTTGATTAACGCGGATTTTTACCCCGCCGATGGTAACCGTCTGTTCATCAACGGCGGCGACGGTGTCGGCCCCGACGTGTTCATTGGCAAGTTCCACGACCGTTTCGATGAACGGACGGCTTTTGAGGCCGATCTCTTTACCCAACTGAACGGCATTGAGGATTCCGTCCTGAATAACCCGCGTGAAATCAAGTGACGGGGTGGGACCGAATACCCACACGAGCAGAGCGGACTCTTCGTGACGGATGAGCCAGAAGCGGTAACCGCGCTGGGGGTTTTTGGAAGCACCGAACTTTTTTAACGCTGAAAGCCAATGGTGCTTTTCGATACCGGCAGCGGTCAGCGTCTGATATTTAGTGCCGACAACCTGACTGACATCATCGGTCAGCCGGATGGAGGCGAAGGATTTGATCCATCCACGCATGAAATGATAAGCCGGTATCTGCTGCGCCGGGACACTCACCGTATCATCCGGATGAATTTTGGCTTTGACCGATCGATGCTGAAAGTGCATGACAAATAATCCTGACGGATCCTGCACCTCCACCACATCCTTGTCAAGCGCGATGACCGTGTAATCATGCGGCACCTTGGTTGTAAAGTTTTCCGAGAGTACCGTCTTCCAGCCCTTCATGATGAATACCTCCAAACTCCGACTCCTCAGGCACGGCATCGAATGAATACTACACATTTCATTCCAGTCGGCCCGGGCAATCTGCCCAATATTAATTTTCACACGTTGCGATTTCATGGCGATCTGAACTTCAGAATGAAATCGCGAGATTTAACTTGACCTCCATTGTATCGAACGGAGGGTGCCAAAGCGTCCACGAAATAGCGGGATCATACGCTTTTAGGACTCGGCGTATGGGGCAGCGAGAATAGCGGGTTCAGCCGTGATCGAGGCGGAATTTTATCCGACGCATCGCACAACCCGGACCGGCCATCTTGTCACGGAAGAATCTCGACGGGCGTGCCCAACGGTACCCGATGGTAAAGAAAAAGCATGTCGGGATTATCCAAGGCCACGCATCCTGCGGTTCCCCGGCGGGCGTCGGCACAACCGTGAATAAATATTTCACCTCCCAGTGGGGTTTTCCAGACGCGGTTCTGCACCGCCTCATCCGTCATATCCCCATACGTTAAATCGCGGACCAGGCTGCGATACTGATCGTACGTGATCAACTCCGCTGCCAAAGCACGATTGGCATCATAAATGCGCGGATAATCGAGCCCGAGTGAAAGGAAAAAGCGGCTTTTCGGATTCTTGAAAACCACTCGGAAATGGCCGATGGGCGTGCGCCGATCCCCCTCACGTTCCTTATCCCCGGGATTGGAACCGGTAATGCAGGGAAACTCCCGCATGCCTTGGTCGCCACAGAGTAATTCCAGCCGTCCTCGAGTTTTGTAAACGCGAATACTGATATCAGGCGTTGACGTTTTTTCAGTCTCCATGCAAGCCTCCCGGCGGTTGGTGGTAATGAGGGTCCAAGGCGTATACCGGCACCGCGACGCACTCGCGCAGCAGGCCCCACGGGTTCATTTCCTTCCAGCTGCGCTTGATGCTGGCCACGGTATACGGATCGACACCAAGCTGATGAAATGCCAGATAGATTCGTGGGAGGTGATAGATGGAACTGACGCCAACCACCTGCCTGATATGATTTTTGCGCATCCATTCCACCGCGTGGTACGCCGTGTAGCGGGTATTGTTACCATCGTAATCCACAATCAGGGCATGATCCGGAATGTGATGTTCTAGACAATACACGGCCATCGCGAGAGATTCATTTCTGCGGGCCTGATCGCGGCCATATTTCGCCCGCCCACTGACCATAATGTATTTCACCAGGCCATGCCGATAGAGCCAGAGAGCCGCCCGGAGTCGGCCGCGAAGCGTACATCCGGGAGTGTCGTTTTTGAGCACATGATTGCCAAGCACCACCGCCAATCCGACGGGATACCGCGGCGGATGCGGGAAGTGGGTTTTCAGGTAAGAACACACCACGATCGCCGCCACACCGCCGAGCGTCGGGAGCCATCCCAAAAATCCCCGCCGGGGATCGATGGCCAGTTGTGTCATATGGGCGCGCCGATAGCGAACCATTCCCATCCAACTCCCGATCATCACCGCGACGACCAGACACATCGGCACCCAGCAACTGACATCGCCGCCGGTCGCCGCCCAGATCTGATAATAGCGGATGGTGTCGGCGATCAACATCGCCATCAGAAGCCACGTGAGCCATTCCGCGACGAGGATGATGCCAATCAGCGCAGCTGCTTTCCGCTTTGAATTCCGCCAACATGTTCGCAGCGTACGGATGTTGAGCTTATCGGCCATTTCGGAGTCAAACCGCGCTATCCGTCCTATCACCCAATAGGCGAAGGCGGCTATACACCATACGCAAACGAGCGGGAAATGTATCCAGGCGGGCCCCGGGAGGGTGATCCACCAGTCTGCCCGGCCGGATATCAGAGCAGACATGATAAATATAATAGACAATGTGTCGAGGATCGAGCCGATGACCACTATCGGCCTTTTCTGTTGCCTGGACGAAGGCTGATCCGGCGACGGATGATGCACGGGTAAATCGCCGCCGGATGTCGAGACGTCGGCATCATCGGCCATAAGTTACCCGTATCTCGGCATGTGCCAGGATATGGCCTGCAATGGCATGCTGCAGACAGCGAAAACAATCGGGCGCGTAGGCCAGTTTACGATTCAAGGCATAGATGGCAATTCGGTAGTGATGGGCGGGACCGGGCGGCGGCGCCGGCCCGCCGTATCCGCGGCCGCCGAACGAATTTTTACCCTGCCTTGCACCATGGAGCCCCGCTACAGATTTATGCGGAGGCAAATGGGCCGGAAGCGACCGGGTTCCCGGCGGGATATTAAATACCACCCAATGCAGAAAGGGCATGGGGCCGGGCGCATCGGGGTCAAACATGATGATGAGCAGGCTTCGGGTTCCCCTGGGCGACCGGCTCCACGAGAGCGGCGGCGAAACATCCGCGCCATCCGCTGTGAATTTTTTAGGCAGACGCCCGCCATTCTTAAATGCGGGGCTATGAAGGGTAAAGTGTTGATGATGACTGACCGCCTCCGCGGCGCGGCCCGCAGTTGCGACCGTCACTATTCCAACCGCAACAAGTCCCAAGACGAGCAACCACCGACCCATGCCATCACGCATATTCACCAGATCAACTCCCAACTATCATGCCGGAGAGAAGTATAACCGGTGGGCACCGTGCTGTGCGACTGCGAGCTGGTCAGGCCACGACCGGTTCACTGTCCGCGGACAGGGGTACGGGTTCAAAATGCCGATTGGCGATGAACTTCGGGCGCGGCTGCTGACCGCTGTAGGGCGCTGTCAGGCTGTTGCGCACGCTGTTATAGACAAAAAACACATTGCTCCGCGGCCACGGCGTCATATTCGCATTGGAACCATGTAGAACATTGCAGTCAAAAATCAATACCGAGCCGGCCCTGCCCGTGGGAGCCGTGATGCCGCCGTCCTGAACGCAATGGGTGATGCTTTCTTCGTCCGGAACGCCGTATTCCTGCTTTTTCAAAGAGTGCTGATAATGATTTTCCGGCGTTTTTCCGACACAGCTGATGAACTTGAGATGCGATCCGGGAACGATCATCAGGGGTCCGTTGAAAGCGTTGTTGTCCGTAAGGAGAAGAGAAATGCTCAAAGCCCGCATCCGGGGCATTCCATCTTCAACATGCCAGGTTTCAAAGTCCGAGTGCCAATAGAACGCCTCGCCCCTGAACCCAGGTTTGAGATTGACGCGAGACTGATGAATGTAAACATTGGATGCGAGTATCTGTCTCGCGGCACCGGCAAGCTGCGGATGCGCGGCGAGCCGGGCGAACGTATCCGACATCTCATGCACGGCGAAAAGTGAGCGGATATTGCCGCTCTTGGGTTCGGTGATGCACTCCGGGCGGGTGGTGACAGCCGGGTCTGTGCTGAGACGGCGGATTTCCTGCATTAAAGCTTCAACTTCGCCGAGAGAGAAAAGCTCGGGAAGAAATAAAAATCCCTGCTCGGCGTAGGATTTAATCTGATAATCCGATAACGGGCCGGAAACCTCACGACCCGGTTCCGACCAGACCACGGGGTCCTGCCGGAGTGTGATCGCGGGCCTCTCTGCCACGCGAGATGGATACGAATCACCGAGAGATTGCATGGTGAGCTCCTTTCAATTGGGGGTTAATAAATCAACACGCTGGCTCAGGCTTTTGCGGCGACCGCTGCCGCCGGATACACGCCGTCGGCATCGTGCACTTCGGATCCCGTCAGGGGCGGATTAAATACGCAGATCATCCGCATGTCGGTCTTCGCCCGGAGTACATGCCGCTCATGGCCGTTGAGCGTGTAAAGCGTGCCGACGGTAATGGGATATATTTTGCCACTTTCGGTAAGCTCCACCTCACCGTGCCCCTCGACGCAGTAAACGGCCTCGATATGGTTCCGATACCAGATGAGCGTTTCGGTACCGGCGCGGATATGGGTGTCATTGAGCGAAAAGCCCACGCCATCGGATGCGGTGAGCAGTCTGTGACTGTACCAATTCGTGGTATTCACGTGATGAGGGGTGCCGCTGATTTCATCAAGCCTGCGAACAATCATGTAAGGTATCTCCTGTAAAATCACCTGCTGCATCCGCGACCGGCGGATGTTCTTTTATCACTTGTGAAAGAGCCTGCTCCACGATGCTCAGCCCGCGAGTAAGCTCTCCGGTTTCAATCGTCAGCGGGGGAAGAAATTTAATGACCTGATCGCGGTTGCCGCAGGTCTCAACGATGAGGCCCTGATTGAAGGCGGCCTTGGAGACCATGCGTGCCATATCGGGATATTGGTCGATGGCGAGACCCGCCATGAGTCCGCGACCGCGTACGGCAATTTCAAGCTGCGGATGAGCCTTCACCATGGCGTGCAACCTCGAAAACAGAAGTTGCGATCTAGACTGAATCTGCTTGGTGAATGCCGTCGTGGACCAGTAATGCTCAAGGGCCTCGGTCGCCGCAACAAACGCAAGATTATTGCCACGGAACGTTCCGTTATGTTCACCCGGTTCCCACACATCAAATTCCGGCTTGATAAGCACAACAGACATCGGCAGGCCGCAGGCACTGAGCGATTTGGAAAGCGTGACAACGTCCGGTTCAATACCCGATTCTGAAAAGCTGAAAAATTCGCCGGTACGGCCGCAGCCTGCCTGAATATCGTCGATGATCAACAATATACCATGCTCCTGACACAGGGCTTCGAGCGCCTGAAGCCAGGATGCGGAGGCAACATTCACTCCACCTTCCCCCTGAACCGTTTCAAGAAGAACCGCGGCAGGCAGATCGACACCGCTGCTGCCGTCTTCAATGAAGCGGCGGATGTGGTTGATGGTGTTGAATTCCGGACCGAAATATCCGTCATACGGCATGAAGGTGATGCCGCCGCTGTAACCGACATAATCCCGCCGATGATATTCATTGCCCGTTGCGGCCAGCGCCCCGGCTGTCATGCCGTGATACCCATTGGTGAATGCGATGACGTTGAACCTGCCGGTGACTTTGCGGGCGAGCTTGATGGCAGCTTCGACGGCGTTGGTGCCGGTGGGACCGGGGAATTGAATTTTATAGTTGAGTCCGCGTTCATTGAGGATGATCCGTTCAAATGCATCGATAAAATTGCGTTTGGCGGTGGTCATGAGGTCCAGCCCCTGCACGATTCCGCCGTCCTGGATGTATTGCATCATGCGTGCCATGATGCGGGGATTATTATGTCCATAATTGAGCGAACCGGCCCCCGCGAGAAAATCCAGATAAGCCCGGCCATTTTCGTCCTCCAGTGTTGCACCTTGGGCCCGGTGAAAGACCGCCGGGAATGCCCGCGAATAACTTCGCACTTTTGATTCACGTGTCATAACCATACTTGGAATCCTCCTTCTATTTATAGTGCTTGTGCTTCGATATTTTGCGGCTGAACTTCTTCGCACACCGCCGCGATGGGGCCGACCGTATAAAGCACCTCCGCCTCATGCTGATAACGGCCGAAGAGATTCTCGTGGAATCCATCGGCAGAGCTGATGGGTGCCCGGAATTTGCGGGCGAGAGCCGTAAAGAGCTTCTGCGATGCCGTATTCGACGGCGTGATGGTGGTTTGAAGAAACCATGGATCCGACGCCGCCAGGTCCGCCACCAGATCCGTGAGCATGGCCAATGCGATTCCCCGCCCCCGAAATTCCTCCGCCACGGCCACCTGCCAGATGAAAACAAGCTTGGGCTGATCCGCCGGGAGATAGGCGGTGGTCACGCCGACCAGGCGGGAGCCGCTTTGGGCCACGCGACAGGTGGAAGAGAAATCCCGGCAGAGGAGCAGATACAGATATAATGAATTTTTATCAAGACTGCCGGCGGCGTTGATCAATTCGAACATCTGCACTGCGTCCGCGAGTGTCGGTCGGCGAATGACCGGCCTGGCGGCTGCCTGGCAGGCTTCGCTGGATGGATGCGTTTGTGAATTCGATGTGGCCATGCGGCAAATCTCCTGAAGCGCAGAGCGCGTCGGATTACGCAGCCGCCGACCTTCATCAGCGCCGCGTAACTTTTTCTGAAAACGCACAAACACACCACCGGAGGAGTAAGGCGCTTCCAATCTCTGATTACATCAACCGCCGATGCAGTGAACCGACGGCCTGCAATATGCGCGGCACCCGAGTCGTGAAGACTCGACCTTCGCACACGGGGGATGGCGGGACGGTTGGTTCCGCCCGACATCTCATACCCCGCTTTTAAGAAATCAGGGGTCTTTTGTCAACCCATAAGTTGAAGAATTTGTCAATTTCGGACGCGTGAGATAGAGATTGCCGTCGTTCGGCGGGTGTTGTCGGGGCAATGTCGGGGTATTGAACCGCTGGTACGGTTGGTGTCGGCGACGGTCGAACAGAGCAGCACCCCGAGCACTCCCCGAGCACTCACGTTTGATACATTGCGTTTGACAATTCGCCATTTTTACCCGACGATGGTCGCATGTTTTCGACCCGGAGCAGTTTACCTTTCGTCCATCGGTGCGTTTCACGCCGGTGCCATACGGCTCACGTCGAGGCAACTCCATTTACGCTTGGATACCGGCGGTTTTATATCCGCAGATACGCGTGACAGGCTTTGGCAGATGTGCAACGATATAGCGATCCACAAAGCCTGCCAAAAAGCAGGCTTTTTTTATCGGCAGCATTGCCGGGACTTTTTACAGTAGTGAGGATTACCCATGACATTGGATCAACTCGTCGGGGAAACCCGATATCGTACAGAACTGGCGTGCGGACTGGCCGATACGATTCTCGCCGAGGTGGCAGGTTTGGATTGTCTTTGGCGATGATGAGACGAGAACGGCGGCCACCGCCAAGAACAGATCAGATATTTCAGGAGACCCCATGATTATTGTGATGGAACTTGGAGCCACCCATCAGCAGGTTGAGCATGTCACCCGATTGCTGCGCGAAATGGGCATGCGAGAACATGTTATCGTCGGCACGGAGCGAACGGTCGTCGCAGCGCTCGGTGACGAACGAAAATTGGATGTGGGGAGAATGGAAAATGTCCCCGGCGTGGAAAAAGTGATGCCGGTTCTTGCGCCCTATAAAATGGCGTCGCGCGAGGTTCAGCGGGAAAGAAGCGTGATTCCTCTGGGCGGGACGCTGGGCGGATCCGTCGGCGGGAAAAAAGTCGGCATCATTGCCGGCCCCTGCTCGGTGGAGGATCGGACGCAACTGCTGGAACTGGCCCAGGCCGTTAAGGAGGCGGGTGCGGTCGGGCTCCGCGGCGGCGCATTTAAGCCGCGCACCAGCCCATATGCGTTTCAGGGGCTCGGCGAAAAAGGTCTGGAGATATTGGCAGAAGCCCGTGAAAAAACCGGCTTGGCGGTCGTAACGGAAGTCATGTCGATTGACCAAGTAGCGCTGGTGGGTAAATACGCGGACGTTTTTCAGGTCGGTGCCCGCAACATGCAGAATTACAATCTTCTCTGGGCCGTCGGGGAACAGCGCAAGCCGGTGCTGCTCAAACGCGGGCTCAGCGCCACGCTGGAAGAATTCCTGCTGGCGGCGGAGTACATCATGTCGCGGGGGAATAATCAGGTAATTTTGTGCGAACGGGGTATTCGCACCTTCGAGAGCTATTGCCGAAACACCCTGCCGCTGGCGATTGTTCCAGAAGTGCATCGGGTGAGCCATCTGCCGATCGTGGTCGATCCGTCGCAGGGGACGGGACACGCCCATCTCGTGCCGGACATGTGCCGGGCAGCGGTGGCTGCAGGTGCAGACGGCCTGATCATTGAATGCCATAGCGACCCCGAACATGCTTTGACGGATGGTGCACAATCCATTACGCCCGCCACACTTAAGAACACCATGGCGACATTGGCGCGGATCGCTGAGGCCATTGACCGACAGGCGTGATTTCGGGCAAATTTCACCCGTACGACGCAATTTCGGCGCACCATTGACTTTCAGCCGGACCCTTGGCATCATTGTCACATGGAATTGCACGAAAAAAACATTGCTGATGGCTTCACTTTCGACGATCTGCTTCTTGTCCCGCAGCGGAGCGACATTGTTCCGACCGAAGCGGACCTGCGCACCCGGCTGACCCGCCAGATTGAACTCAATATTCCCCTCCTCTCGGCACCGATGGATACGGTGACGGAGGCATCCTTGGCGATTGCGCTGGCGCAGGAAGGGGGCTTGGGATTTATCCACAAAAATCTGCCGATTGAACATCAGTGCCGGGAAGTGGAAAAAGTGAAGCGTTCCGCCAATGGGATCATTACCGATCCGGTCACGCTCGGACCCGACGTAACCGTCGGACAGGCCCGCCAGATCATGAAAGAGCAGCACATAAGCGGAATTCCAATTGTGCAGGGATCGGACGGCGAATTGGTCGGTATTTTAACCCGGCGCGATCTTAAATTTATAGATGGGGACGACAGCAAACCGGTACGTAATCTGATGACAAAAACCGGCTTGGTCACCGCTCCCGCTGAAACGTCACTTGAAAAAGCTGAGATCATTCTCAATGAAGCGCGCGTGGAAAAACTTCTGCTTGTAGACCAGCACAATCGTCTCGCCGGGATGATTACCATGCGGGATATTGAAAAAACCTATCAATTCCCAAAGGCCTGTAAGGATGCCCGAGGACGCCTGCGCGTTGGTGCCGCCGTCGGAGTGCACCAGTATGATCGGGTTGCGGCCCTGATTCAAAAAGGCGTTGACGTGGTGGTGGTGGATACGGCGCATGGGCATTCCGGAAATGTCATTGAGACGGTGCGGGAGATTAAGAAGCGTTTTGGCATAGAAGTGATTGCCGGGAACATCGCCACCGCCGATGCCGCCGCTGACCTCATCGCCGCCGGTGCAGATGCGGTGAAGGTTGGCATCGGTCCGGGCAGCATCTGCACCACGCGGATCGTCACCGGCGTGGGGGTGCCGCAGATCACAGCCATTATGAATGCCCTCAGCGCGGCGAAACCGGCCGGGATACCCGTGATTGCCGACGGCGGTATACGCCACAGCGGCGATATAACCAAGGCACTCGCGGTGGGAGCGTCGGCGGTCATGATGGGTTCACTTTTTGCCGGCCTGGATGAAAGTCCGGGTGAGCTGGTGATTCGTCGTGGGCGGCGATTTAAGAGTTATCGCGGCATGGGATCCATGGGAGCGATGGTGCATGGGAGCGCAGACCGGTATGGCCAGGCGGGCGTAAAGAACAGCAGTAAACTGGTGCCGGAGGGTGTCGAGGGATTGGTGCATTATCGCGGTCCGCTGGGTGATTTTGTTTATCAGATGGTCGGAGGGCTTCGCGCCGGCATGGGATATGTCGGTGCTCGGACGATTCCGGAATTACAAAGTCGGGCGAAATTTGTTCGCGTGACCGCCGCGAGCATGGTGGAAAGCCATCCGCACGACATCACCATCACGCGTGAGAGTCCCAATTATTACACGGCATCGGATCCGTCGATGGAATAAGCGGCAGCCCGGCGGAGTCCGCGGCACGCAAATCGCAAACCTGTCGGTGGCCAGATCGCCGATGCCAACGGACGGCTGAAACATCAGAATGAAACGGCCAGGCCTGCAAATACCTGCTGGGCTTGGAACTTGTTTGAACCCAGATCCAACTCATAATCCACAAAGCCGCTGACGTTTTTATTGAAATTGACATTCAGCGATGGGGCAATCACCGCCACATCACGCGATGGCGAGGCCGTATTCACCGTAAAATTTCCGGTCCCGGCACCCTGCAACTGGGCCGTAATCCCCCGAGAATTATTCAGATATTCATGCCGCCAGCCCAATAAGATGCCCGGAACCAGCGTCGACTGATGCGAGAGATGAATCGTGTAGAGAAACGTTGCACTGAGCATCGATCGGAATGAATCGGCACTCATCGAACTTACATTCAATCCTGCCACTCCGCCACCCGTTTCACTGAAACTGTTGAAATCGGCGTGCGTATACCCCAGCGATATCATCGGGATCAGGGTCCAGCCCTGCAGCGGTGAATAGGGGTTGTGGGAGGTGGAATAGAGCCGGTAACCCAAATCGGCCGACCCGTTGTAGCTACTGCCCGAAAAATTCCCGTGTGCCGCAGCGGAATAACTATTGATGGCAATATTCCGTGTTTCGCTGTTGTCCATGTAGGTGTACGCCGCCATGCCATCCAGAAACCAATGGGCCCCATGCAAATCCGCATACACACCGGGCGTATAACCATCGACCGCACCGGTGGAGCCGAAGCTGTCCAGATTGATATCGCTGTGATCGTAGTTGAAGAATGCGCCCACGGAGAGAAATTTGAAGAAGGCGTAATCGGCACCGAGGGTGGCATTTTCCGTGGTTACATTGGAACTGCCGATGGAACTGGTGTCGGCATAGCTGTCAAACTGTGCAGCCCCCGTGATGAACGCGCTCCAATTCTGACCGCCGGCGGACGGACTGTACGGATTGGCGGCCGGATACGCCAGATACGACGGCAGACCGGCATCCAGCGTGACCATGCGGGATTGATCTCGCAGCATCTGATCCAGCGTCAGTGAACTGCCCCCCTGCTGCCCCGGATTGAGCATGGTGAAACCGGAACTGTCAAACCCCGTCGCACCCGCATCCAGATTGAGCAGATGGCTGCTGATCGTCTGATCCAGATTGATTCCGTTCTGAATCGCCACCTGCGGAAATGCCTGAAAATCAATCGGAGAGAGCAGGTCGAGTGTATAGGGAATCTGAGCCGAATACTGGCTGCCGATGGCGTTGATCAGCTGCAGATACGCTGAAGACGGGTTCGATTGGCCGTTGTAGCCGTCGGTGGAATCCAGATATTGCGCAACGGCGGTCTGATTGGGCGTCAGGGCGAAGGGGACCAGAGACGGCATCTGTATGGTAAAGAGCAAATTAATATCTGATGGTGTAGCGGTTGTGGTAGCGAAAAGATCAATCGGATGCTGGGTGAAAGTGAGCGATGAGAAATTTCCAGTTAAGGTGCCTGCGGTCAGTACATTAAGAGAGGTACCATTGGCAGGCACGTACCGATTTTGCAGGGTGACGGTGATATTACCGTCGATTGCCGCGGTTCCGTTGATCGTGTAGTGATCGGATTGTCCGCTCTGAGGTCCACCCACACGGACAACCAGCGATCCCGACTGGCCCTCGGTGAGATTATTGGAGATCGTGAGATTGCCCGTGCCACCGGCAATTCCGAGCGTGCCGAAATCCTGCACGGCGGCGGTGCCGAAAGCCGCACCGGAATTCACCAGCAATGAGGCGCCGGGATTGATGGTCGTGCCGACGGTATTGGTATTGGAGCCAGTGAGGGTGAGCGTGCCGATACCGCTGAGTACCAGTCCATTGGTGAAGTCGATTGGGGCGGAAATTTCATCGTTGGAATTGGCCAATATCGCCCCACCGGTAACCGTGAGCGTATCGCCGGCACCGGCACTGGCAATGGTGTAATAATTCCCGCCGGACGGTGGTCCGCCCGGATTAAACGCAATTCCCGCCGCCGAGATCGCCGCCTGCAGGGTGATGGTGGCCGATGATGTGGTACCGGCCCCAAATTCGGCCCAATCACCGGTGGTCCAGGCGCTGCCGCCGTTGGCTCCGACCCAACTGGTGGTCGTCGTATCCCAATTTCCGGAGGTGTCGTTGCCGGCAGCAGATCCGGTCGGCGACCAGATGAGCGTGCTGGCCGACGGCGGCGTCACCGTCACGTTGAACCCCTGTCCGTTGCTGTTGAGCGGAAACGGATAGGCACCAAAGTTTGAACTGGAGGTGGGTATCAATACAACACTTGAGTAACCGGCAAGAGAACTGATGGGGACGGGAGAAGAACCATTCACCGACGCCGTAGTGCTGTTAAATTTAACGCTGCCATAATTCGCCAATGCACCAACGCTACCATTAACCTGCGTGTCTTCGGCAATCCATTCGACGGAGGAACGGGGTGCAGACGGGTTGGATTGGGTGGTTGTGAAGCTCGTGTTGGTCGTCAGATCATCGAGGCTCAGCACGAAATTGCCACCGCCGATGTACCGTACGCTGGCGAACATCCGATCTCCCGGTGATATCGCCATGTTACTGATGGGGGTTTCCGGGGCGGGGAGTATTTCCCACCAAGCAAAGTAGTGCGGCCTGCCATTGTAGTAATCGGCCTCGGTACCGGTCTGTTCCAGAGTTTGGTTATTGAAACCATCAATCCCCACCCAGATGGATGAATAGCTGCCGGTTGATGATGAGCCACTGGTAATTGCAGGCACGGTCCATCCGCCTGAAATGTACGTGAACGCATTGCCGCCCGAGGCTGCGGCCGCATACCCGGCCCAGTTGATGGTGGGGACGGTACTGGCCGAGGCCCGGCCGGACCCCGGAAGGCCACCGATGATGGGGATGACCGCAGTGCCAAGCACCATGGCAATAGCTGCCCGGCGCCGCGCCACTGGAGTAAATCCGGGCCATCGGCCGCCGCTTCTGTGGTTATCCGATGCGAACCTGCGAATCATAGACACCTTCCTTGTTAGCTGACTATCGTTTTCCACCGCCCAAAGGCCGCCACTTGAACCTACGCATCACACGGTATGTACAATGCGTCACTGAATCTATGCAGATGGGTTACAGCAGGACGCACGGATGAATTACCTGTAGCCGCCGCCAAACACCGCCCGATGTCTATCCGCCATCCGCCGAAAGCAGCCGCCTCTGTGACCGAACTCTCGGCCCCTACATACGGTTGACGCGAAAGATACCTCCCTCCAGCGAAAGACGCAATTGAGTCTGTTATCCCCGCATCGTTTGAGGGACGACCTCGCCGCCTGAAGCCGACGGTGGAATTCACCGGAGGATGGACTTCGGAGCCGACCGATCTCGTCAATCACCCTTAATACGACGCCGGGCTGGGATGATAATTGACGAAACGCGTACTTTCCGACAGGAAGGTGAGCGTGACGGTATCACACGGCCCGTTGCGCTGCTTGGCGATAATGAGCTTGGCCTCGTTGAGTTTATCAGGATTTTCCATTGCCCAATCCTCATCTCCGCGATGCAGGACGGATTCCCGGTGCAGCAGCATGACGACGTCGGCATCCTGTTCAATACTGCCCGATTCGCGCAGATCGCTGGTGCGCGGCAAGCGTTTATCCTTTTCCGATTCGCGGTTGAGCTGCGAAAGACAGATGACCGGCACGTCAAGTTCGCGTGCCAGCGCCTTGATGCTCCGACTGATGGAACTGATTTCCTGCTGGCGGCTTTCTTCACGGGGCGCTTCCATTAATTGAAGATAATCAATCACCACCATCTCGATGCTCTGCTGCTGCTTGAGCCGCCGGGCTTTGGACCGCAGGTCTAAAGCGGTGAGCCCGGGGGTGTCGTCAATAAAAATTTTACCCTCTGAAAGCTCGCCGACCGCCATGGTCAGCTTGGTCCGGTCATCCTGAGAAAGGGTTCCTGAACGCAGCTTATGAGAATCAACGCCACTGCGTGCACAGAGCATCCGCTGGGCGAGTTGCTGCTTGGACATTTCAAGTGAAAAGACCAGAACGGGCTTTTGAAGGTCCACCCCGACATGTTCCACGATATTCATCGCCAGCGCAGTTTTGCCGACGCTGGGGCGTGCAGCGATGATGATCATCTCACCACGCTGGAAACCACAGGTGAGATTATCGAGTTCGAGATAACCCGAGGCGATGCCGGTTAAATGCTCACCGGTGTGGCGATCGAGCATCTCAAACGTTTCCTGGAGAACATCTGAAAGGGCCGCCGCATTGCCGCTGATTTTCTGCTGCGCCAGATCAAAGATTCGCTTCTCGCCACGGTCGAGGATGATCTTGGCCTCGTCGCCGGCCTGATAGCAATCGGTCAGCGTGCTGGTACAGACGGAAATCAACTGCCGCAAAAGCGCTTTATCACGAACGATCCGGGCGTAATATGCCGCATTCGCGGCCGACGGCACGGTATCGATCAGCGACTGAATATATTCCGGGCTTACCTGTTCAAGTACACCGTTTTTTGCAATTTGATCCAGCAGCGTCACAGCATCGATGCCGGTGTTCATTTCAAAAAGTTCCAGCATGGCCTGGAAGACGATCTGATTTTGACGCGAGAAAAAAGCGTCCGGCTTATCGAGAATCATGCAGACCTCACCGATCACCTGCGGATCAATGAGCATGGAACCGAGAAGCGAAGCTTCCGCATCGGGGTCGTGCGGCGGCAGACGGTCAAATTCCGGGGTGCTTTTTGCACTATCCAGCGGTCGGGCGCGGCTGGTCCTTACATCCATGACAGTTCCTCCGGGTGGGGGCATCCCACACCCACCATGAGCGTACCAAAAATCAACGCAAACGTTAATTGAGGCGCAGGAGACAGGTTATCCACAGGTTTACCACCGTAACCGGGCTGCATGGGGCCATGGTGAAAAGCCGGATCAGCCTCTTTTATTGCACCGGTTTGAGGAAACGCGGGTCCACATGGGGTGCATATCCGTTCGGTTGACCCAATTCAGACACCAGCGACCCGTCTACCACAAAGCCCGAAAAAGTACCGGTGAGAATTTCAAAGTAGGCATAGCTCCCGGCAGCGAGAGAGCGATTACTTGTCCCCAGGAACAAGGCCTGAATCTTCACCCCCGGCTTGATGACACCCTTGATGCGTGCGGAGTAGGCAGCGGGATGATTGACCCAATCGTCAATGGTGGGCGGATCAAACGGCAGATCACCGGGAAAATCGAGATAGTACTCTGACCATCGGCTTGAGGGCAGAGGCGCAAAGAGCGCTTTGCGCCGGGCCGGGCGTGACCAGAGCAGAAGAGGCGACTGAACTTCATAAATCTGCCCACGCCGGTAGGCCTGAGCAAACGGAGAGGACCGCACCGGCTGATTATCACTGCTGCAACCGGTAAGCAGTCCCATGACAGCAACGGCCGTAATGGCCGCACCCACCCAAAATACTTTCAACTTCATCGGCAACCCTTCCGCAAACGCACACTAACCTCACCGGAATATTAACCCAAAATTCTGGTCAAGTCGCCAGCAGGGTGCGCACCATCCGGCTTGATGCGGCATGACACATCCGCAGGACACCATTGTCCTGCCGCAGCACCAATCCTTCAAATGGATCGATATCCGCCACAATTCCGCTGATGACAACACCGCCGGTTTCAAGCGACACGCGCCGGCCCAGCATATCGCATCGGGCCTTCCAGGCGGCCGCGATTTCATTTTTATCAGTTGCCGGTCCCAGCCGGTGATGCAGCGCCAAAAGCAATTCCCGAGAGAGCGAAAAGCGGGAAAGTGGTCCTCCGCAGATCATCGCCATTGACACGGCATGTTCGGCGAGTTCCGGTGGAAATGCCGTCTGATTCACATTCACCCCGATACCGATGACGGCAAGATCGGAACCCTTTGTAACAGGCTTTTCAATTAAAATACCCGCGACTTTCCGCTCCGCAAGCAGAATATCGTTGGGCCATTTGAGCCGACATTCCACAGGCATGGCCGGTGCGGCTCGCTCGATGGCGTCGGCGACGGCGAGCGAGGCCGCCAGCGCCAGCAGATCGTCTCCAAGTCCCCGCACATGGAGCATGACACTCATCAGCAGATTGCAATGCGGCGGCGATTTCCATCGACTCCCCTGCCTGCCGCGACCCGCCGTCTGCTGATCGGCTAGTACGACCAGCGGTCCACGTGTACCACGTTGGGCCTCCGCGGTGCAGAGGTCGTTGGTGCTCTCGATGGTGTCGAAGACCCGTACTTTCAGTCCGGAAAATATGCCCTGCGCCGACGCCGCCGATTCCAGCGCTGATTCAAATTCCGTCCACGCCGGATCAAGGGGGTAAAAGCTTTGAGCATGAAGCGCCTGATTCATGACCGATCCGGTTCCATGTCAAATCCAACGTCCAAGATCGGTGCGGAGTGAGTGATGGCGCCGATGCTGATCCGGTCGACACCGGTGCGGGCATAGTCCGGCAGATTTTCCAGATGGATGCCGCCCGAGGCTTCCAGCAAAGGCTGGCCATCCGGTGCCAATCGGTCGCGTTCCAGCACGGCCCGCTTAACCTCTTTGGCCGACATATTATCCAGTAGAATAATATCCGGTCCGCCTGCAATCGCCGCCGGAAGTTGATCCAATGAATCAATCTCCAGCCACATCGGCATATGCTGCGGCAAGCTGTTACGCACGTGTCGAACGATCTCCGTCAGCGCCATTGGCGAGTTAAACCGTCGGGTCAGGGCGGCGATATGATTATCCTTAAGCATCACGCCATCGAAAAGTGCCATGCGATGATTCACGCCCCCACCGCAGCGCACGGCATATTTTTCAAGCACGCGGAAACCGGGCATGGTCTTGCGGGTATCGCAGATAACGGGCTTGCCGGCGACGGGAGCATGGCTTCGGGCACAATCAACGTACGCGCGAGTCAGGGTTGCGACGCCCGAGAGATGCGAAACAAAATTCAACACCACACGCTCAGCACTCAGCATGCGCTGAACGGGACCGGAAATGACGCCAAGACGAGTTCCGGTGGCAACAGCCTCGCCGTCGGGACGTAGCGGCTTCCAGATCAGGTCCTTGGAATAATGAGCCAATATTTCGGGTATTAAAAACGTTCCCGCCACCACACCAGGTTGCCGCGCCACCAGTGCACCGGCGGCGGTCCAGTGCGGATCAATCGAAAGTTCCGTTGTGGGATCGCCCGCCGCGCCCGAACCGTGGCCGATGTCTTCCGTTACCGCCAAACCAATAAGTTCGCGGATGTGAGCGTCCAGCGGCGGCGGATGTACTGCGAGCGGATCTGCACTCATGTCAGCATTGTAACCGGGCGACGGCGATCGGGGGACTTTCTACGACGACCATTTCAATCGACGGAGAGGTGGTGACGCAGGCAGCCCGCGGCGCGGCGGGAGAGAATTGAAAGCAGAGCACGCAGGTATCGTGCGGCCGCACGATGGTATAGTTTTTTTTTCGCCGCTGAGATGAAGAAGGTTCGCCGAGGTGTTGGCGCAAATCCTCACGCATTTTCGTACCGGCTCCGCCCCTCTTGGCTTCGCGTGAGATACGGGCTGGCGGAGCCGGCGAAAACGCGATAGTTGATCGGGGGAACAGGGGAGCTGCACGAGCCGGGCGCAAACAGGGCCGCCGCAGCGATTTCTGCAGTTCCGCGTCACCGATTACGATAGGCTGGATTCAACTCAGATAACTTGGGACAGGCATTCTGCTCATCCGGGTTTGCCGGTCGGGATTGCACAGAGCCCGGATTATTCAAGGACCGGCGCGGGATTGCGGGGGTGGAGGTCGTAAGTGTCGTGTTTGCAGACGGTTAGTCTCCATGGCTGGATTGAGTCTCGGCGCG
>JAKAVA010000113.1 GCA_021827645.1 Planctomycetota bacterium | reverse complement strand
AGCGTGCCAGCGGTCCGGAAACCTCCGGCGAGGTTTGGCCGGCCTTACCCGAAATTAAATCAAAGCGTTTCGTGGACATGCGCGGTTCCCCCGGCGTGCATGGCTCCACGTTATCAATACGTGGGGGTAAGAGGACCGTCTATTATAGCAAATTAAAATTATTTTAACTTATCATGGGGTATTGCGTGTGACCTCCTAGAAAGCGAGGATAACACCGATGCGTGTAGTTCCAAACATTACCGTAACCGAAACAGATCGAGAGACGCCCGAACGCCGGGCGCGGGGACGCAGTACGCCCGTGCGGCTGATGCAACGGGCGCAGATCGTGCTGGCGGCCGCTTTGGGCCGGGACAACCACGGCACCGCTCCCGAGAGTTCGTCAAATTCCTCAACACGATCGATCGCCGAACCTCTCCAGAATTGGACCTCCACCTGATCGTGGACAATGATTCGACGCACAAGAGCCCCGAGGTCAAACGTTGGCTGAAAAGGCATCCCCGCCTCCACCTGCACTTCATCCCGACGAGTTCGTCGTGGCTGAACATGGTCGAGCGATGGTTCCGACAGATCACCGACAAGGCCATCCGCCGTGGAGTATTCAAAAGCGTCGATGATCTGATCTCGGCGATTCATCAGTTCTTTGATACCCACAACGCCGACCCAAAATATTTATTTAGACCAAAGACGCCGATACCACCTTGGCGAAGGTTACCAACTTTAAAGCAACGTTACGGACAGTTCACTGTCACCCGCGTATATCATGCCGCTCGAAAACCCTGCACCGCAACCGGCTCATCATATTTGTTACAATAACGAACTCATTCGCATTCGCGATCATACCTGGCGAACAACCGCGGATATCCCCACCAAGCAAACCTGTTCCGGACTTCTCCGGCCGTTACACGGCAAAGCCACCGAATCGTGAACGAAATATCAGGCGTGATTCCCGCGGCGGTTTCGCTGCGTCAAAAGCGCTGTCATCGACCCGGCCAGCACCCCCGCAAAAGAAATCGGGAGACCCCGAGTCAATGACCCGATGCATATTCATTGTTTTGGTTCTGCCGACCATTGGAACGGCAGAGCCGGCCATCCGCGCCTGTTGAACAGGTTGGGAACAGCGATATCGCTCCATGCGAACCGCACCATCACAGGATGTTTTACCACCGGGGATGAAACGATCACGGTCCGGCCGTGAACCTGAGCTTGCGCGGGCTGGAAGCGGCCGTTGCTGCCGGCGATTTCAAAATCATCGGGGGTACCGCCCCCTTTCACCAACAGGCCGCCGAAGGTGTGCATGAAATGCACGGTGATCCTGCCCGCTTTGACCTGCGCCGATTTCAACATAGCCCCGGACCAGGTGTAACCCGGCAGGTGATAGGTACGGGCCAGTGCCAGGTCCGCCATTCGGCGAGCGGCGGCCGGTTTATTCCGCGGGTGGATATTATTGATTTCACCAATATCCATGGTTGGTACAAGACCGGAGTTCTTCATATGCTCGGCCGCCCATTCTTCACCCTGCCATACGAGCGGCTCGAAGGCCGCACCCTGCCAATATTTGCATGGAGCAATCTGCATGATGTAGAAGGGGAAATTTCCCTGCCCCCAGAGCTTTCTCCACCCGTTGATGAGTGCCTCGAGGTGATATCCATATCGGCGGTCATGCGTAAGAACATTATTTTCGCCCTGATACCAGATGACTCCGCGGATGCCATAGGGAATCAGCGGCGCTATCATGCCGTTGAAAAGGGTCGTCGGGTTCTGGTGCGGATCAGGCTGCCATCCGACCGGACGGATGTTGTAATGAAACGCGTGTGGCCGGCGAATCGGATCCGATTCCAGCGTGGGCATGGGCGGGAGCGCGAGATTCTGTTTCAGGGAGCTCTCGGCCATGCGGGCCCATCGGCGGATGGAGGCGATATATCGGCTGCGGTCGGTTATGACGAGTGGTAACATTTTTTTCAGCCATTGATTGTCGGTGCGAAGTTGCGGCACCAGTCGATAACCGGAGGCGGGAATCCATGCCTCAATATTGGTGCCGCCCCAGTCTGATTCAATAAGCCCTACGGGAACATGGAGTTTTTTTTCAAGTCGTCGGCCAAATAGATATCCGACGGCGGAAAATGGAGCCACGGTCTTCGGTGAGCATGCCTGCCACCGGGCTTTGGCATTGGCCAGCGGATAGCCGGAAAAATTACTCTCCAACATCGGGACCTGGTAAAGGCGAATATGCGGGTGGGTGGCCTTGGCGAGCAGCGGCGCGAGATTTTTGCGTCCGAACCAACCCGACATGGGGTACTGCATATTGGACTGCCCGGAGCATATCCACACCTCGCCCACGAGGATATCGTGCAACTTTATCGTGCGGTTGCCGGATGAAACACTTAGCGAATAGCTTTTCGTACCAGCGGGTAATACGGGTAAATCGGCGATCCACTGCCCAAGGGAATTCACCGTTGTGCGGATCGTTCGGCCGTCGAAATGCAGGCTAACTTTCCGATGCGGGGTACCCCAACCCCAGATCGGGTCGGGCCGTTTTTGTTGAAGCACCATGTGGTTGGTAAACATATTCGAAAGACGCAATGATGAGCCGTAGGCTGAGGAGATTACCATACCGCCCGTGGCCAGCAATCCTGCGAAGATCAGGTGCATCCGTCCGCGGATCATCATGGTGAATGGGGAGGAATTCATCAACGTTCTCCGATCAAAAATTCGCGGATGTCTTTACCGCGCAACGCAGGACAATCGCCTGCTTGGACCAGGTGGGGATGAGGCGCAGCACATGGTTTGCGCCCCAGCCAGCGATCAAGCGCTTACCGCGGGCGCTGGCGTTGATCGATTGACCGATCTCGTTGCACGCCGGGCTTACTCGTGAACTCACCCTAAGCATCCCTCTTGCATTCCACCAGACGCCCTTGGGATGAATCCACGCCCCCCTCGAACATCCGTTAAAAAGGATTCTGATCCACCGTTTCCGGCAGTGTAGGATTAATCACATTGAGCATCCTCAGCCCTTGTGAACCGGTGGTGCCCGGCGCGTCTGGTACGGCGCCGGGTGTGTTGCTGTTGATGGGTATCGTGGTGGCATGCCCATCCAAAAACACCACATTGGCGCCGTTGCCGTGGCGGTATCTCAGGCCGCAGCCGCGCATGCTTGGATAATCCTCATTTTCATGATCACCCGGCTGAAACCCATCGGGCGGCACGAGATAATCCAAATAATTCCTGTAATCGTAGGCGGGGCCCACATAGCCGTGCGAATCGTTCTGCTGCCAGTCGAAACAGTATCCGTTCCATGAGCTCCGAGCGTTTTGATTCTGGTTGCCATCCCCGATCGCCACCGCTTGAGACGGATCTGAGATACTCGAAAGCTTCACTGTCGCCGTTTTGTTGGACGATTCGGTGTACGACAGGAAAAAATTGGGATTCACAGAGTACGACGCCGCCGCGTCAAGTGGACCCGTCGGGCTTATGCGCTGAGCGGGGCACTCGAAGAGCGAATTGTACTCCGGCACCCGGTAGGCGAACGGCGGGTTTGAATATGAATAAAACGTCTCGCCGCTGTACGAAGCCAAACCCCATGCTGGCGTGGGGGGAATGCTGTACTTGAAGGAAAACAGCAGCGAATCCCAACCGTAAATCCCCCAGAGCGGTTTGTATGAAAGGTTCCACGTGGTCGAACCGCCAAATGGCAGAGAAGCCTGATAATTCTCGGCATACTCGGTCGTCAATTGCCCCAGTGATCGCAGCTTGGCGAGGCACACAACCGTCAGCGCCGCCTGCCGTGCCTTGGCGAGTGCTGGCAGCAAAAGCGCAATCAGCAGAGCAATAATCGAAATGACGACCAGCAATTCCACCAGTGTAAAGCCGCGATGCACTTTGCGCCCGCTTTGATCAAATGCGACGAATGAGTTGACCATGAATCTGTCTCCTGCAGACAACGTAAAACGTGTAAAAAAAATTCAGAACCAATCTAAAGAGTCAATCTTCGTACCAGCCATAGATACCAAACGATGCCGCAAGGTTCGACTAAAACGCGCGCGATGCCGTCTGTTTACTCCTCATCGCACGGGGGGGACATCCCGGTCGTAGGCGTCGCCTCAGGTAACTGCATAGCTTCCACCGTTCTGATTTTTATTCTATCGGCGTGAGCGCCCTCCGCAATACGATTTTTCAAAAATAATTTTGCTTTTTTCTATCCCGGCCCAATCCATCGAATCCGGATCACCGAGTCGCAGGGCAACCTCGGAAAATTGAAAAATAAGTAATCGACGACACTGGCGTGGATCGGGTGAAGTTGCCCGGGTCTCCGCGGTTGGCCCATTAACCACGGGGTGAGTGGGAATGGCAAAGCCGCTGCGACTGACTGCGTGCATGGCGGCGGAATAAAAAAGCGTCGGACGGTTTGATCCGCCCGACGCCGGAGGAAACACCAGGAGATTAAATGGTCTCAGGCACGCTTGCGGCGACCGACGAGCAGCAGGGCTGCACCGCCAATCCCCATCAAACCGAGCGATGCGGGTTCGGGTACCGGGGATGCATCAGCCAGTGTCGCGGCCGCAATAGCGATGTTTGAACTGTTCTGTGGGGTCGTGAGCACCACATTCATCGTGTCACCAGCTGCCAACTGGAAATTGACGGTGTCGATATAACCGACTCCTTGGTAAGTGCCTTGCGACGCCGTTGTTACTGTGTACGGCGAACCGGTGCCGCCGCTGCTGAGAGTGAAAGTCGCACTTAAAGGATCACTCAGCGGCGTCGTCTTGCTGCCGTTATATACACGGGTGTACACGGTTAACGCTTCTGCATTGCCGTCCCCAGTGACATCAAAACTGATCGTACCGGGGGAGGAGGTAAGGACGTATGCGCCTTGGTTGTTGGTACCATTCCCTCCATTGATGCCGGAGGGACCGTTGGTCCAGGTAAATTGGCTTGGAAAGTTGGTTATCTCCTTGTTGCCGTTCCCTGTAGAACCGAACGTGACCTTCCCAATGCCCGACCCGCCCGCCATTGCAATGGGCGTTCCCAGTGTTGTTCCCGTTTGGTCCGAAAAATCAATCCAGTCGACCGAACCTTGGTTGGTCAGGTTCACCTGTATCGTGCTCGTGAACGTGGTCTGGCTTGCGCTGCTGATCACATCAGCGTTTGCCGCCGCGGCCATACCCCCCAACACCACGAGAGCCGCCGCTGCCAAGAGAGATTTAGATAGAACACCGTACTTCATAAGAAGTCCTCCAATAACGTGAGTCCGATTTCAAGGCCGATTCATTGGGGCCTGTGACTCACTTCCCAAGAAACTTCAGATCGCCCAGCGGCCCACGCACATTACGTAGTGACTACGCTGCAGACGACCTGCGAAAAATCCTTAGACCTCCCAGCGGCTTTGACTCCGCTGGAATCCAACCATAGCCCGAATGAGGACACCCCAAACCGAGCCTTCATGGCTGTTTTGATGACTGTAGATCGGCGATGCGGTGCAGTTGCTTCCGTCAAGCTACCTTGCTTCTCTTGTTCAATTCCCGAGAGAGAGTATAGAACACGCCGTACCGGGATGCAATGCGGAATTTGAAAAATGTTTTTGCTTTTTTATAACTTACCGGTTAGGGTGTTCGGAGTAAGCAGGTCCGGAAAAATCGTACATGATCTTGATACCGGGCCTCAATAGCCGAAGAAATGGCAGGCAACGTCTTACGGAGGCTTGGGTAATCATGAGAAGAAAAGATTGGATTATCTTCGTTGGAGATCTTTCCATTTCGTACAGCCGCGGCATTCTGCGTGGAATGGCTCAGTTTATTGAATCGCGCCCGTCCCTGCAACGCTACGCCGCCTACCATGTGGACATTCGCGAACTACCCCGGCTGGAAACCCGCGATATTGCCGGTGCTTTAATCGGCGGCCTGAGTGACCGTCCGAGTATTGCCGGCAAGTTGGCTAAGTGGAGAATTCCGAAGGTCGATGTTGCCGGTGATCAGCATTTGCCATGGCTCCCTTGGTGTGTGAGGGTTGACGATAACGCCATCGGCCAGGCCGCCGCCGCATATTTGATCGAGAGGGGCTTTCATCGCCTCGCTTATCTTGGGCACGACAGGCATTTGGCGATGGCACGCCGACAGCAAAGTTTTACCGCTGCGTTGGAAGCCGCCGGTCGTACGGTGGAGTGCTTTCAAGGATCGACCGAGCGCGTGGGGCGGCGGTGGTGGCCGCCAGGCATGCTCGCATGGATCAAGCAGGTTGAAAAGCCGGCTGCAGTTTTCTGCTGCAACGATTTTCGGGCAAGTGCGCTGCTTGTGGCCTGCCGGCGCGCCGGCATCCGAGTTCCGGAAGATATTGCTGTCTTGGGCGTTGATGATGACGATCTGTTTGCCCAACTGCAGGGGCGCGCTATCTCGACGGTGCCGGTCCCGACCTTCACGATAGCGGCTCGGGCGATGGACATGCTCGCAACGTTGATCCATGGCCTAAAGCCGCCGCGCAAGCTCGTTCAGGTGCCGCCCCAGCCCATCATTACGCGCGCATCCACCGACGTGATGGCCGTGACCGACGAGTTGGTTCGTGACGGACTCGCGTATCTAAGAGAACATTTTGCACGCGGCGTGAGCATCAAGCAGATGGTGGTCGACCTCGCCGTTTCGCGGCCAACCCTCGACAAACGCTTCATGGCGGCGTTGGGACGCACGCCCGCAGGGGAGGTCCGGCGACTGCAATTGGAGAAAACCAAAGCCCTGCTCGTCGCAACGGAACTCCCTATGCCGAGAGTGGCCCTGCAGGGAGGGTTTTCATCGGCCCAGCAAATGAGCGTTTCATTTAGACGTTTCGTTGGAACGACGCCGACGCAATATCGCAACGCGTACTCCGTCCGGCGGCAGCGCGGACTGGACATTTAATGTACTGTCCCGGATATAACTTCACATATAGTGCGGACTACGGCACGCTCGCGTCATGGCGAACAAACCAACATCAGTATTGTCGTGTAGTCAAGGACAGAGATGGGAACTGGAGCGGATGGAGTCCCGTGGGGTTACGGCCCAGAAGATCGCACCCTGGACAAGGATTATCCTGCGGGCGCACGAAGGGAAGAGCAATTCGGCCATCGCGCGGGAGTCGGGCGTGAGCCGTCCGACCGTTCTGTTGTGGCGTGAGCGTTTCACCAAGTTCGGAGTGGCGGGGATTGTGCGTGAGGCTCCGCGTCCCGGTCGCCGGAAAGCCATCCCGGCAGAGAAGGTGCAGGCGATGGTGGAAGCCACACTCCAGAGCAGACCTCCGGGCGGGACGCACCCGAGTATCTGGGAGATGGCCAGGGCCTAGCCCGGATTATTCACGGTCATCGCGGCAGTGCTGAGATATGCATGGTTGTATATACATCGGTGGCATGGCTGCAGGTTTTTTACGGTTGTGGGCAGAAGGCCCCCTTACCCCCATTGGCCGATCGGGTTGTGATGGATTCAGGCGGTGGAGCGAAAGATGTTGGAACGTTCGGCGACCA
>JAKAVA010000052.1 GCA_021827645.1 Planctomycetota bacterium | reverse complement strand
GTCAATTAAAAAAAGAGGGTAGGTCTTCACCACAGGGGTTTTACAGGCCAAAACCGCATTATCGTGCAACCAAGGCCAAAAAAATCTTAAAAATTCCGGAAATCAGACACAAAGTGCGAAAGTCGGGCTAGCGGCGGTGCCGGGCGTCTTGATTCGGTTCAGCATATCAGGTCCTTTCCGGCCATCATGGCCAAGTTATAGTAAGCGTACCATTACCGTAGCTCACCGTCCTGTTCGCAACCGATGGGTTAAGCGTGTAGCCCGCCACTATGACGGGAATATTTTGTGTGGACGCCGGGACCGTCGCCGGCAGTTGCGGATAGGCGACGTTGTTCGGATTCCCCAGAGGTACAACCTGGCTGTAGGCGAATACGCCCACGGGATCGCTGTAAACACCGGAACCGTCCAGCGATTGGTTGATCGGAGGGCCTGTGCGTTTCATTTCGCGCTTTTGCGAGCGTGCTTCTTGGCGGCAGCTGACGGGCCCGCCCGGAGTGGCATGCCATGCACTATGATAACAACTTTGCCGGTGAATTTGCCGTGCTTAAGATAGTAATCAGCCCGCCAAATCTCCGGAGGCGGGTTCGGGCCCTTCAGATTGTAAATGATGCCCGTGGTCAAAAACGAGCGTAACGTCATTCCTTTGACATCGAAGTCCATGACGGTGTCGCGGTATCCCTTTACAATTTTGGTACCAAAATAGGGTATAGGCGCATAGCGGACATAGCCCGAGCACGTGAGGCTCGTCTTTGGAAACTTTTTCTCGACCACCCGGGACGCCACCTGCGGCAGGCTCATTTTTCCGTGAAATGTCAGCCGCTGGTTTAGCGGATTGGCCTTCCATTTGAGTGCCTTGGTATACACCACATGGATAATGTGGTTGTTCACCTTGTCGCGCCAGACGGTGCTCGATGGGAGCTTGGCCCGCAGCCACTTCACGAGGCCGGATATCGACTTGATGCTGGCCGGTAAGGCCGGCGGCATGCCGAGGTAGCCCTTTCCAATCGGGTACGCATCTTCGATGGCGAGAAAGCAGTGGTGTTCGCGCGTGAAGTGAATCCACGCCTCGTTCGACCCCACGAACGTGACCGCAGGGGCAGGCGGCCCGAGGGTAATGGGGGCTGCGACGGCGGTGACAACCAGGCACGCCGAGGCGCCCATCCCTTTCCAAATACACTTCAGAATTTTCCACATGCAGGTGGTATCCTTATTCATCTAGCGCTGTTACGGCCAAGTGATTGTGAGGGTGCCGTTGTTGTAGTTCACGGCCCGGTTGACGACGCCTGGATCCAGCGTGAAGCCGGCGATCTCAACGGGAATGTTCTGGGTGTACGACTGGTTCGGAATCGCCAGCGGATTACCGGCGAGCCAATTCCTTTCTGCAGGGCTCCCGGCTGTGGTCTCGCCTTCCGCGCCGAGCACCCCCACGACATCCGGATATTTGCCCCCGTTGACCGCCACGTTGGTAGCCTTTCCGTTTTCGTAAATCATTTGCCCACTATATTCACTCCCGAGCGTTTTTCCGAATTGATTCACCACCGGCACGCTCAGAGTCGTAGTGGCCTCGGTCACCAACTCGACATCACCAGCGGGCAGTGGAGGGTTGAACCACGCTGGCACGGTCGATGCACTCAGCGCAGCATTGGTTGGTGTCACCTTACCGCTGAAGGTTGGGTGCGGCGTGCCGATCGCGGCGGGTATCTCGACGATCACCAGATCCGTTCCAAGCACGGTATCCCCATCTTTCGCTTCCAGCTTCACATCGCCATTGGGCATGGTGGGGGCTGTGCCGGCCAGCCCATCGACGTGAAATGATATCGTTCCATTGGCGAGGTCGCGCGATGCGGCGGATGTTTGCGCGCTGCCCGTCCCGCCCGGAAGCTGCGCGTAGGTGTTCACGGTAACGCTGTCCGTAAGATCCGCCGGCACCACCGTCGCCTTTACTGCGGCGAAAATGGCGCCGGGGTTCGACTTGTCCGCCCCGGTCTCAATGGGGTTGGGCGAAAACGTTACGATCGCACTGGTAAATTTCTCTGTTACGGTGGTGCCCGTGCCAACCCACGCGAGCGGGGTTCCCGTAGCCGCGGGCGTTATGGTTGTCGCAAAGGTGCCCGCCAACAGCTGACCAACGGTCACCTGGCAGCTTGCCGACACCTCCCAATAGCCCGCGACTTTCGGCGTGACGGTGATAACGGTCGATGCGTCGACGCCTCCGCTCGAGAGGGTGAGGGTGTAGGTGCCCTGCGGCGCTGGCGAGTAGGCTCCGTTGGCCGTGCTGCTGAATTCCACCGTCGCGCTCCAACTGTAGCCCTTGCCCACCGCGCTTTCATCCTCCGCGGATATCGGCGGATTATACTCGCTCAGGCCGGTAACCGAGGCCGTCGCGGTGTCGGCTGTGCCCACCTTAATCAAGCTTTTGGCGAACGCGCTGAGAGTTGCCGTGACGGTTACAGTGCCCGTGGACGGGCTGGCGGCCTGCGGCGCGGGATGAAGTTGAACAGCCGCAACCATGAACAGCGCCGCCCCCAACGCAAGCACGGCCGTATCACGGGAGCGTTGGATTTTCTTCCCGATAATTTTCATTCGCTTACCCCATTGCCGAGCTTTCCGGTGTTCGGCTTAAATCCGCCGGATTTGACTAATAGCGATTTCAATCCTGCGCCCCCCCGGGCTAACCACAACCAGAACGCTTTGTTCATAGTGTGGTCAAACGCCATGCGGTCTCGCCGATCCCAAATGTCCAAACACCACCGCATGCGGGCGAGTAAGGCCGGGGCCATCTTCCGGGCGGAGGCGTACCGATAGCACATGAGCCGTGTCGGCTCGCGAAAATGGATGCCACTATTGCCCAGGCTGTTGCGGGCGGCCTGCCATACCGCGAGCAACCACGATTCGCCCTTGGTGAGCTTCGCGGGCGGCGATGGCGCGCGGTACCGCACACCGCCGAAACCAGTTTCCGGCTCGGGATCGAAATACTTTGAGTATTTGGCGCTTACATCCATACGGTCGGTGAACACGCCGCAAACCTCTGTATTAAAGCTTGACCCGCGCACCAGCCGCACCATATATTGCCCCGGCCCGGCCAACGCGAAACGCAGGTATACCGGATTCGAAACGTTCATCGCCCGCTCAACGGCCATAGGCCTGGCGGCCATTGCCCAGCGTGCATAGCGCTGCGCCGCCGCGTTGGTGGGAAAACGCTTCGCGGTTAACGGCGGCAGAATCAGAGACTTCCCCTCGCCGTGAGGAACGCGGTATATCTCTGCCGTCCAATCGCGCTGGCGGTTATAAAGCCCCGCGTGGGCGTCCACGTTGTAAAGGTAAAAGCTGAGGCGAAATATGCCGGGCACCTTCAGGTGAACACGAAACCAAATATCCGGCCCTTGGAAGGTTACGGGGTACGCTTCGCCGTGATCATCCCAATTCGTTTGCTGCCGGTACCCCACCTGCGGGTCGTAGAGTGTTCTGGGGTTGTGGGTATCCGCAGCCGTGAGCCATTCACGCATACTTTCAAACGGCCAGTGGTGGTGCGGCCCGCAGTATGCTTTCACATGCGTGGGGTACATAGCGTCTACACAGGTGTAGCTAATCCCCTGCCCGGTGGCGCACAATACCGCGTACTCGCGCCCGTAACGTCCGGCCCAATCGCCCTGTGTGACCCAATCCATGCGTAAAGGCGCCGCCCATGGAAAGCGAATGTGCGACGCCTGTTTGGTGCCGAGGGAAAGCTGGCGCGTATAACGCGTCAGCGCAGCGACCGTCGGCGGCTGGGCATAGGCCGGCAGGCCGAATTGCGTGGGGTTGATGGTGGTCAAAACCGCGGCGGAGGCGTTGGGTGCTCCCGCCACTGGCCTTCCCATTACCCCGCTCGCACTACTGCGAATTTCACCGGCAAAACCGTGCACACCAAAGCCGTACCGGCCTATCAGCATCGCTTCAATTATTTTTTCGTTGGCCAGTGGCTGCCGGTTCGCGCCGCCGGCAACGCCGCGGTCTTTTTCCACCGCGCCCAATACCAATGGGCAAAGCCGATTGATGTAGCCATCTTCCCGGGAAAGCGCCGGCTCATCTTCGCTGCGCATCATCTGCCCGGTGCGAACGTTTAACACCGCATAGCCGTTCCGCCATGTGCCGACCCAGATTCTCCCCCTCGTATCTTGCGCCAATGTCGTAATGTGATCCCCCGGCAGCAGCTTGTTTAAAAAACTCGGCGGCGGCGGACGGTAGCCAATCGGCGGATGCCACAACCCCATCACCTTGGCCGCGTAATCACTGCCGCGAATGTAGTGAAAGCTTTCGCCCGCATTGGTGCTGATCGCTAATCCCAGATCCGTGCCAACATAAATATGTTGCCGGCGTGTGCCCACCAATACGCAGTTGATTAAATTCGATGGCAGGCCGTAGCCGGTGGCCGTTAATGGCATGTGCCACGGGCCGGTTACGATTCGCCAGCGGTAGGTAAGTTTGCGCGTGGCGAACCTGGCCCCCGGCGGCCCGCTGGCTTGCATGATTGGCCGCCCGATGGCTACGCCACTGCAAAGCGTGCCGACGAATGCCATGCCGCGGGAATTAAATGCCATGCAATCCGGATTGGGTGGAAGGTGATTGATGGATGTTATGTAATGCCAGGTGCGCGGGGAATAACGGGGAACGCTGCGCGCTGCAGGGCTGGTGCCGGCGCTTGCAGTTGGCCCGCATTGATAGATGGAAATGCCGTTCTCCGTGGCGATCCACACCTGATCAGCGGCCTGATTAAACGCGATGGCATACACATGGCAACCCAATGGGCCATTGAGAATGCTGTAATGCCTCCAGTGCTTGCCGTTGAATACGCACACGCCGTGGCGATCGGTTCCGGCCCACAGCCTGCCTTTGCCATCCACACAGATGGCGGTAATGAAATTGCTGGCCAGGCCGGGGGAATTGGCTTTATCAAAATGGTACCAGCGGATATGCAGATCATGGTTGGAGAGGATGGTGGGCTGCGCGGACGAGGCGGTGGATGCGGCCGCAGGATGCGATGGGAGGTAAGGATGCCGGTATTTGATTTTGCCGGCATATAGGCCGTGATCTTCGCCGGAGACCCAGATGCGATGTGGGCCATCGGCGCAGATGCCGGTGATGAATTTCAGCGGGCAGTGGAGGGGAAACTCGCCCACTGGAGTCGGGGCGGTTGGTTTGATTTTGACGGCGGCGGCGTGGGCCGCGGCGGCAGATGCCGGAGCCGCGGGGAATAATGCGAGGGATAATACCAGAATAACGGCGACGAAAGCGATGCCACAAAAGGCGACGGCGGTGGCCCGACGAGGAGCGGTCATGGCGCACCGATGCCGGCAGAGAATTGGCGGTGTTGCCGCCCTATAATTAAGGCTGTTGGACTGTTGGACTGTTGGACTGTTGGACTGTTGGGGAGGCGCTGCGCGCCGCGGCAAGCGGCTGAGCCCGTTGCGAGAGAGGAAGCTGAGTCTTTCCGGAACCGCACATTACCAATCCCCAAAAGGTGCGCAGGCGAAAACAAGCTGCCCGGTAGCTTTTGACGCGAAAAGAATAGCATCCCAATTGGCGATGTCAAGTGGAAAATTGGAAATTTCTGGAGCGACGCAGGGCGAACGCATACTCGGATCAGGTGGAGATAAGGCGTAGGAGATAGTTTTTGTCCCAGCCACGACGAAAACTCCGGCGGATGGATTTGCCGTCGATGGCCACCAGACGCCCTTGAGATGAATCCACAACCCCCTGCATCCAACGCATAAACCAATGCTCGAAGGCGTCGGGGTTCAGGCGTGAAAATAATCGCCCGAAGGTGTCATGAGAGGGAATGCTGCTGGGCAAATCCAAAAACGTCTTGAGCCACTCTTCTTGATATCTCCCCCAGAGGGCGATCTCCTGCCAACTTTCGCAGCCGCATATCACCGCCATGATGGCTATCGCCAAGATCGACGCCAACGGATGGCGAACCAGATGAGGTTGCCTGGGATCGGGGAGTTCTTCAAAAATGCGCGCGTAATCCTTGCTGACTGTGGCGTCCATGCCAAAGCTCCTTTCATTCGTCGTCCATGTTTACAAAACCACGCGGATCCGCAGCTTAATTGAACAAAATCCTAACACCCCATCCCCATCTTGCCAAGCCCAAACCAAAATTTAGTATGCGATTGCCCTGTGGAGCGACGACCGGGCGCGGAGATGGTAACGCGTTTTCCCAATTGAAATTACCCATCGACCATATTCTCTACGAGCCGACGGCGCCGCGGCCGCGGGAACGGCGCTCCGATTTATTCCGTCGGAAAGTTTCGTTGCGTTCATTCCGAGCGGATAAACCGCGCGGCGCGTATTTTTTTGTTGTTTGTGTTTGTGCCACGGATGAGGGGCGCAGAGACGATGGCCCGCGGCCTGATAGATGGCCCTTGGGCAAATGGGCACCGCACAAATGGGCGAGGCGCCCGCGCTGGCGGCGATTACTTGGACAGGCTCCTTTAGTTTAATATTCCAACGGTATGGTTGAATTCCAATACGCGTGGTTGCTGATCGGGCTACCGCCGATTCTGCTCTTAGCGGCGACGGTGGTCGTTCAGGGGCGGCGGGATGTTTCGACCGGCCCTTTTGCTTTCTGCGGCGGCCTTGGCGCTGCTGGCGGGGTCGGGGCCGTGTCTTACTTTGGCCGCCCGGCCGAAATATGTGAATGTGGTGATTGACAACCCGGCCGCGAGCGCGACGGCATTTTTTACACATCCCCGCTTGCTAAGAGGATTTCTGCAAAGGTATATGGCAAGCGCCGGTAAGCCGCCGGATGCGCGACTTTGGAGCTTCGGCCGAAATGTATTGCCGATCAGCGGGCGCCTAACGCCTGGCAACTCGCAAGGGTGTCCGTCACAGTTTTCCGAGCGCGATGCGCGTCACGCCAATTGGTCGGCGCTGGCGCAAATATCTTCACATGAACCCCTGTGGATTTTCAGCACGGTGTTTAATCGCTGGCCCACAACGTCGCCCGGCAAAACCGTGGCTGTCACACTGGTAACACCCTCAGCGGCGGACATTGGGGTGCGACCACTTGCGGCCCGACGCAATCGCCGGGGCCAGGTTGAAATTGCGGCGGTGGTACACGCCACGGCAGCGATGGCGGCGGTTATGCGTATCACCCGCGATAGCCATCTGATCGCCGCGGAACGCATGGTGTTCACGCGGGCAGGCACCCGTGTGGTTTCGCTGGTGGATAGCGCTGCGGCCGGCGAGCAATTGCACGCTTATAACATACGGCTCGAGGCGGATGATCCATGGCCGCAGGATAATAGCGCCACGGTGGTTTTGCCGGCGCGGCGTTTATCGCATGTGCTGTGGGTGGATGGGCGGCGCCCCCGCGTTAGCGTGGTTCAAGGTGAGTTGCGGATTGCAGCGGCGGGGTTGGGTCTGCTGGTGTCCTCGATTTCATCGACGATGCAGCAGGCTCTTCTGGGCACATTTGTGCTGGTGATGCCTTGTGCTCTTTTGTCGGGCCTGACGACACCGATATCCAATATGCCGCGCTTCGTGCAGAAGATCACGCTTATCAATCCGCTACGGTACGACGTACAGGCGGCACGCGAGGCATTTCTTGAAGGGGCCAATGTGCACCAATTGATGCCGGA
>JAKAVA010000082.1 GCA_021827645.1 Planctomycetota bacterium | reverse complement strand
TGGTCGCCGAACGTTCCAACATCTTTCGCTCCACCGCCTGAATCCATCACAACCCGATCGGCCAATGGGGGTAAGGGGGCCTTCTGCCCACAACCGTAAAAAACCTGCAGCCATGCCACCGATGTATATACAACCATGCATATCTCAGCACTGCCGCGATGACCGTGAATAATCCGGGAGAGACAGAAATGTCTACGCCAGCCTGGGTGGTTGTTTGAGCGCAGGTGGTGGCGCAGATATCACCTTGGGTCTGAACCTGCCGCGGCGGAATTCTGTCCGTAACAATATACGCTACGGCACAAGAAAAACGCTCGACCAATGGTGCGGTTCCTGAGTTCCGTTGTATTGCAAAATGGGGGGACTGCCCACCGTCCAGATATTATGATGATCCGGCCCGACATCCGCGGAGGTTTCCCATACCACGCTGCCGTCGTTAAAGAGCACATTTTGCCCGTATCCGCCATGATTACGAGAATTAGCATCGGCAGTCCGGGAGCAGAACTCGCAGACGATGGGATTCGCATCGGCCATGATCGGAACCGTTTCTGCCTCGACCCAATGGTGGTGATACGGCCCAAGCTGGTCAACATAGCTGTACCCCGTAGAACCCCATGTCGGGCAGCGTTCGGCATTAAGATCGGCGGCCGAGACGGGCTGGGCGGGACAAACCAGCCGCTCCCACGAGGTGTAACGAGCCGTACCGTCAATCAGGGGTGAGAGGTTGGCCAGATTGCTGTGCGCATTTGCCGAGCGGTCGACTCCGGAAGGTGCATTCCGGGGAAGCCAATTGCGATCTGCCGGCGGAGCGATCTCGGGCAGGTGACCGGCGTTGTTCGATGCATATTGCTCCATCGCCCGGCCGACGGCCTGTAGATTGCGTGCGCAGGCAAATCGCAGGGCATGCACCTGGGCCTGGCTGAGACCGAAGAACATGACAACCACCAGAACGCACGCCGCCGCTGCCATGACCCAAATATCCATGGCTCTCTGATTGAATCCAACCGGGACAACATATCTTCTTTCGGCGGACTTCTTGGTTTTAGGCACCGATGGACGCTCCGGCAGGGCCTTGAGTGTGCGATCGACCAGGCCCGCTGGCGGATGGCAAAGTTCCAAAACCGCCAGCCGACTGATCGCAGCTCCGATCGGTACATCTGCCAATCGATTGATCTCCGCCGGGTCTTTGAGACCATGTTCAAATATCGAATCGATCCTGGCGGCGAGTTCCGCCGGAAGAGGCGATCCGCCGTCCGATGCGGCGCTGTTGCGATCAAGAGGCTGCTTCGGCATATTCATGTCAGAGTCTTTGAAGTTTGCGTCCATGGATATCACATCGTCCGGTCATTGAAGCGATGACGGCATAGCCGCACGCCAACCACCACACTTTGAGCAAGCTCCTGTTCAAGACTCCCGAGCGATTTTTCCGGCCAATGCCTTGGGCGGCATCCCATCATTTCGATTCCGCCCCCGCATCATCTGCCGATTGCTTATTCCCGCTGCCGCCCGTCCGAGTCTCATACAACCGAGCAAAATTCTGCAGGGCGATGTGGAGACGACTCTTCACGGTACCCAGCGGAACACCCAATATCTCTGCCATCTCCTTATACGACAGCCGCTGATAAAAGCTCATTATGATCGCTTCGCGATGGATCGGCGACATGCCCGATAACACCTCCCGGACGCGATGGGCATCTTCCGACATGATGGCAGCGGTTGATGCATCCGGCGACGTACCGGCGACAAGATCGAGGAGGCTGCCGGAATCCTCACCATTGGGCTGGGCATCGAGCCGCTGAACCGGCCGCCGACCCGCGGCCCGCAAAAAATCGCGAGCTTTATTGGCGGCGATGGTAAAGAGCCACGGTTTGAGCCGACGCTGCTGGTCGAACATCTGGGCGCTGCGGTGGAGCTGTATGAAGGTCTCCTGGAACAGATCTTCTGCAGTCGCCTGATCGCCGACGTAACGGATGATGAATGCGTAGAGCTCTCGCTGGTACCGATCAACAATCTCGGTAAAGGCGTTCTGATCGCCTGCGATGAATCGGGCCAGCAATGTTTCGTCCGAAATCCGGCCGTCTCCACTGCCATTTACGTTTTCGCCATCGCTTTGGTTCATTTTCCGGCCCGCCGGTCATACTCTACGATTTTCATCTGGGTTCCCAAACAAAGCGCCGCCCCCGTTCAAGCATGTATTCACTTTCACAGACTCCGCCCGCTCACGAGGAACCCTTATCCCGGTAAGTTGCCGCCGGTCGGGTTTGCAAAACAATTCTGCGTCACCCGCGTTCGCGGCGGACACCTAGAATAGAGGACTATGACACAACTTAGCAAATACTCGCTGACGGTTTTTTTTGACGGGCGTTGCGGAATGTGTGTAACCACCGCAAATACAGCTCAAACCGCCGTGGTGTTGACCGCAGGCGGTGATTACCCTCGCTTATTTCGGTACATTCCGCGTCGTGTTCGCCGAGGCTGTCCGGATGCGACTGTACCGGTAGTCTTGGGTTTGTTACTCAATCGCTGAGTTAAACCTTCATCAATCGCCTGCGCGAGGGCTTCATCTCCCCGGCCCTTTTCTCCCTCACCCGCCTTGGATTCAAGTTCCTTGAGCCGATCGCGAATTTCGGCGGCCTTTTCGAATTCAAGATTGTTGGCCGCTTCAAGCATTTCCGCTTCCAACATGCGAATCAGTTCCTGCTGCTCATACTCCCCTTCGGAGGAATTGACCATCTCGCGGGCGACACGCCGGGCCTTGAGTTCGGCGTCGAGCCCGCTGCGAATCGCTTTTTTGATGGTCTGCGGGGTGATGCCGTGGTCCGCATTCCATTTGATCTGAATTTCGCGGCGGCGATTGGTTTCGTCGATGGCCCGTTGCATGGCTTGAGTTATTTGATCGGCGTAAAGATACACTTCGGCATCCAGATTACGGGCACAGCGTCCGATCATCTGGATTAAGGATGTTTCGCTGCGCAAAAATCCCTGTTTATCGGCATCCATGATGGAGACCATGGATACCTCGGGCAGATCGAGCCCTTCACGCAGCAGATTCACGCCGACAAGGCAGTCAAATCCACCTTCACGCAGTTCACGAAGAATCTCCATGCGCTCAAAGGTCTGTATTTCACTGTGCAGATATTTACATTTAATACCGGCCTGACCGATGTAATGCGAAAGATCTTCAGCCAGACGCTTGGTCAGGGTGGTCACCAGCGACCGCTGCCCCCGTTCGGTGCGAAGTTTTACCTGTTCAACAAGGTCCGCCACCTGGCCCTGAGCCGGGCGCACGTGGATCACCGGGTCAACCAATCCGGTGGGACGGATGATCTGCTCCACCACTTCTCCGCCGCAGAGTTCAAGCTCAAAGCGACCCGGAGTCGCGGAGACAAAAAGCACTTTATTCCACATGGCCCTGAATTCCTCAAACCGCATCGGACGATTATCCAGCGCGGAGGGGAGACGAAAGCCGTGCTCCACCAGCACTTCCTTTCGATGGCGGTCGCCGGCATACATGGCATTGATCTGCGGGATGGTGACATGAGATTCGTCGATGATCAGCAGATAGTCCTTGGGAAAATAATCGACCAGCGTCGAGGGCTTGCACCCGGGCGGAAGACCGGCGATGTGGCGTGAATAATTTTCAATCCCCTGACAGAACCCCGCCTCCAGCAGCATCTCCATGTCATATTTGGTCCGGGCCAGCAGCCGCTGCGCTTCAAGCAGTTTTCCGTCGGATCGCAACTGCATGACACGCTGATCCAGTTCCTTCTGGATATCCTTGACCGCCCGAAGCATGGTGCCGTCATCCACCACGTAGTGTTTCGCCGGATAAATGAACGCCTGCTGTTCTTCGGTGAGGGGCTGGCCGGAAACGGGATGGATGTGCCAGATGGACTCAATCTCATCACCAAAAAATTCCACCCGCAGGGCGGTGGTTTCATACGCCGGGAATATTTCCAGTACATCGCCCCGGACGCGGAAGATGCCGCGCTTGAATTCAATGTCGTTGCGCTGGTACTGCATGTCCACCAAAGCGCGGAGCAGATCATCCCGCGCAAAGGCCGTTCCCTTGCTGATGGAAACAACCTTCTTTTTATATTCCTCCGGCGAACCGAGCCCAAAAATGCAGCTAACCGACGCGACCACAAAGCAATCGCGTCTTCCGATCAGGTTGCTGGTGGTCGCCAGGCGGAGCCGATCCAGATCGTCATTCCGGGCGGCATCCTTTTCGATGTAAATATCACGCTGGGGGATGTAGGCTTCCGGTTGATAGTAATCGTAATAGCTGACGAAATAACTCACGGCATTTCGGGGAAAAAGTTCGCGGAATTCCTCGTAAAGCTGGGCTGCCAGCGTTTTGTTATGACTGATCACCAGCGTGGGCACGCCGAGCCGGGCGGCCACATGGGCCATGGTGAACGTTTTACCCGAACCGGTCACGCCCATGAGGATTTGATGATTCGCACCGGCCTTGAAGGCGGAGACGATTTTTTCGATGGCGGCCGGCTGATCACCGGTGGGCTTGAAAGGGCTTTCTATCTGGAATTCCATGGGGCACACATCGCTCAAAATCACTCAAACTGGCCATATTATAGCGGGCGTCGGCACACTCCGATCGGCGATCGGGGAATCGCGATCGGGGAATCGCCATCGGTACCGCCATACGGCTGATGGGCGAACGGAATGTGCATCGTCGGCAGGTCACCGGTGTCCATGCGTCGCGGTCCGCGATTTCGTCGGCGCAATTGCGGATGCGGAGGTGACGTGGTGCCGATGCCACCACGCGACGATCTTTTTCTGCGCCTGGAGTTGCATACCGGGCGTATTGGTCAGCCATGAACCGCCGTAGAGCTGCGAATGAAAAAAATGATAATCTGCCGGCTTTTTGCCCGCCGCGAGAATCAGCAGATATACAATCGTGGTATGACTGTCCCAGTGAACCTGTTGATTATTGAAATTACCGACAAAGCTGATCCCGCCGGGCGAGGAGGAACGGAGAATCTTCAGCAGCCACGGCGCCGCTGACCGCGGACGCGCCCGGGCAAAGAGCGACAGATAATTCCGGCAGCCCGTCTCAGCCGGGGATGCCAGTGTGCGGGCCGCCGGGGTATTGGGAATCGAGGCGGTGCGGGCATAATCGGTCAGAAGCGTCTTGAGTTGCGGCGGATTCCAGTGCCGCAGCACCTCGGTCGCATAGGTACTGTCCTGTATCCGCTGCCAAATATTAACAAAATGTGAGATCGTAATAATCTGATGACGGAATTTCAGCCTGTGCAGAGAAACACTCTGCACCCCCACTGTGTTACCCGACGCAACCGACCATCGCCATAATTTATCAATGAGATGTGCATCGGGTTTGATATTCCAGATGGCGGCAAGCATGCTCAGGTACACCAGCCGATGGGGACTGGAAAGCAACCGATCGACGATCCACTCAGATCGTGGCCAGAGCGCCGCCAGACCCCCGACGGCCTTGATCTGTACCGACGGCCGACGTGAGAATGCGTCGGCAATCAACGGCGCGACCTGTGGGGATAGCCCCCAATCGAAGAGTTCCTCGCGATTGCGCAGCGGACGGCGCATCACGGCGATGGTCCAACGCGCGATGTTTTTGTCAAATTCCAGAACGTGCATCAGGCGAATACGGCGTTCATCATTCGTCTCAGTAATCATTACCCGGAGTTGATCGGCGAGCAGCGTGCGGATTTCGACCTCGGCCTTCTGGCGGGTGGTGTAGCGGGACGAACCGAGCCTGCGGATGGCCCGCGCCATGGCGCTGCTGATGTGGGGTGCCGATTCAACGATGCCACCGCTCGCGCCGATCAGCAGACCGGCCATTACGACACCCCAAAGAGATACGTTCATTTGATAATTGCGAAAATACCGCAAGATGTTCTCCAAAACTTGAACCTGCGCGGTTTGAGTATAACAGAATCTGCCTGTTTTCATTTCGAACCATGACATTTACCGTCGGCTGGTGTATGTTGGCGTGCGGTAAAAAGTATCGGGCCCCGTGGCCTTTTTTATGGAGCACGTATCAATATGTCGGAAAATCTCCCACCCCCCAATGGCGAAGCGGCGGCGCAGGCCGCAAATGTTCAGGTTCGCGACCAGAAACTCGAAACGCAGTACACCAACATCTTTCGGATGGCGGGCACGCACGAGGAACTATTTGTGGATTTTGGTATCAACCTGCAGCATCACGATCAACCCAATACCGTGGTGCTTGATTTCAGCCAGCGCGTGGTGATGAGCTTCTACACCGCAAAAAAACTGGCGGTGGCACTTAGCCAGGTCGTTAATCGGTACGAACAGATGTACGGTCCAGTACAGACTGATCCGCGTCAAAGGCAGATTCGCCCCACATCGTCGTAAGTCATTGCGAAGCGCGACTCTAAATTGCGGGGTGTTCCGCATTCGGTAAAGATTCTGCGCGGCAGTGCCGGTTTGTCGCTCAATATGGATGGTGCAACAGGCATGTCAGATGACCCGTATCGCAGTGCCATGCTCCGGCTGGCGCTCGAAATGGACTTGGCGCTCGGGATGGCCGAGGCACCCTGGGGTGCTCCGCCTGTCCAACAAAGGGGGGTAAGCGGAGATCGCCCGGCGCTGGCGCCGGATAAGATCAGCGACCGGAGAGTTGCGCCACCGCCCATCAATCGCCGAAGTGATGCTGCGACTCAGGTGGCCGCCCCGCGCAGCGCTCCGACCACGTCGCCCAAGGTTACCGCACCAAGTACCGTCAATGTGGAAGATCCGATGCCCATAGATTTCATGCGGCCTAAACTCAGCGAACCCATGCCCGGCCCCCCCGCCGATCGTGCCGCCGCTCTGAAGCAATTGGCGGTGGTGGCAGAAAAGGATCTCCAGCGGTTCGTGAACGATATTGCCACGCGGGTGGTTTTCGGCGAGGGTGATCCGAATGCGGCGCTGATGTTTGTCGGGGAAGGGCCCGGGGCGGAAGAAGATAAACAGGGGCGCCCGTTTGTCGGCCGCTCCGGCCAATTGCTGGACAAAATGATTCAGGCGATGGGTTTATCGCGGGAAGCTGTTTACATCGGTAACGTAGCTAAACTCCGTGCGGCGGACCGAGACCCCGATACCGGCCGCCTGAAGGATCGTCCGCCGACCGACGCCGAGGTGAAACGCGGGATCGCCTACCTCGATGAACAGATCGAGATCATCGCCCCCAAGGTTATCGTAACGCTGGGGGCCACCGCGCTGAAATACATGATCGGTCGGGCTGAAAATGTAACTCGAGTAAGGGGAAACTGGCAGACGTATCGCGGCATTCCGCTCATGCCGACCTATCATCCATCATTTCTGCTGCGGGCGTATACGCCTGAAAATCGCGCCAAGGTGTGGGATGACCTCAAAAAGGTTATGGAACGGCTCAAGTCGTAGGATGTTCAGGGCGGGAGATCTACGGCGACGCCGCTATTTTCACCACTGACAGAAAACCAACTTAACCGCAGCGGTCGGGGAAGACGGTTTACTGGAGCGAGCAGACCTGGCGACGAAACCTATGCCTGCTTCGTGTGTGGAAAAAGTTAGCCCGACTTTCGCACTTTGTGTCTGATTTCCGGAATTTTTAAGATTTTTTTGGCCTTGGTTGCACGATAATGCGGTTTTGGCCTGTAAAACCCCTGTGGTGAAGACCTACCCTCTTTTTTTAATTGAC
>JAKAVA010000069.1 GCA_021827645.1 Planctomycetota bacterium | reverse complement strand
CCACCATCATGGTGGTGCACGCGATGTTTGCCACCATCCTGGCTGCCGCTCCCCGCTATGAAGGTAAAAGTCTCTCGCCGGTGAAACTCTCCAAAATATCACGGGCTATCTATTCCGGCCTCTGACGACGCCGTCACGGATCGGCTGCCGGCACGGTGCGGTCCACAACCTCATCATCAACCCCGAATCGCTGCCAAAACCACGCGATGTGAAAACGTCTGCGCCGAAACCGAGAAAAAACGCCCACCACGCCCCGGCGACCATCGAACCGCGGCGAGAGCCGACCCGGCACGCGCACATATATCAACATCCGTCAATATCATGCCGCTCGAAAACCCTACATCGCAACCGGCTCTCCCGCTTCCGCGAACGGGGGCGGGCGGCGCCGCCAGAAAGGTGAAAGTAGAAAGTAGACAGGTGAGCGCGCATGGGTCGTGCGACGCACGACGGTAAGTGCTTTTTGCACCGCTGGGGACGCAGGGGTACGCAGAGGTAACTGTTTCCAAGGCCGCGGGCCAGCGGCCGCGACCATAGAACGGCCTCACGGTGGACTTAATGATGAAATCATAACGCGCTGGGGCTGTGGAGAAAGCTGCCGTAATGCGTGGTCGTCTCGCAGTCGGTCCACCGCCGCCGTGGCGTAAACGTCCAGCCTCGCTGTTCCGTCGATTGGCTCCCGAAAATCCAATCGGCAGACCGGTATCTACGCCACGCGGAAATCCCCGCCAGATGCGATTCGTCGGGCATTTTCAGAGCGGTGATCAATGCGTGCCGCCCATGCGGGCGTAGCGGCGGGCAGCGGCGAGCATGTACCGATTCGCCCGATAAACTGTGCTGTCAACCGCTTTCATCGCCCGGGCAACATCCGCTGCAGCGAAAAGGTAACTCCGCACATTGGTATTCAGCGCCGCCGCCAGCTTCGCCGTCCGCAACGCCCGCCTCACATGCCCCGAGAGCAGCAGCAGGTTCATTTTCTCCGTCAGAGCCCACTGCGATGTGCCATGAATCTGCTGCAGCACCGCCTCATACGGCTTGGCATTGATCTTGATCAGCGTAAGCACCTTGCACGATACTCCCGCCTTGCTCGCACCCGCCATCTGTTCATCGATGAACAGCTTGATCAGCTTATTCCCACCCGGATATTTCTTTTCCAAACATTCCTGCAGCAACAACAGCGCCGTCCGCGTCTGGCCCAGCGGGCACTCATAAAACAGACTCTTGGCATTCCGCAACGCCGCATTCACCTTCCCCATCGCCAAGAGTGCCTCCACCCGATCCTGCTGCCACATCCCGATCCAACCCGTCGCACCGGGCCGATCGAGGATCACCTCCCGCGCCAGTTTGGCCGCCGTCGTATCATGCCCGTCGGCAATCAGCTGCGGCAACCATTCCTTGGCCAGCAGGGTCGGCACCAGACGATGCCCGGGACGATTCATCAGGTGGTTGAGCAGCTTGATCGCCTCGTCCTGCCGATGCTCGCTGTTTCCATCCAATGCCGCCGTGATCCAGGCATATTCCCCCCGCTTATGCTGGGCCCACGCAGAGGGAACACAGCATGTGGAAAATGCCAACGCCAATCCGGCCATCCGTAATACCCGCCCCATTCTTTCCGCATATCCCTTCTTCTTCACGAGCAGCCTGAAGAGTTCATGGTTCCGCATACTGAAATCCTCCAGTTCTCCATTCCTCTCGCCGCCTATGCGAATGCCGCTCCCGCGGCACACATAACAGCCTGCTATCTGGCCAGCGATTTGAGCCACGCGTTAGCCGCCCCGATCGTGCCATATTTCGCTCTCATCGCCGCTGCGATCCGGTCGCACACCATCGCAAGCTCTCCCGGCGTGGCGATGTCATACGCCGCCTTGAAACATTTGAGCGCCTTATTCGGATGATCCGCCAATAGCCACAGATTACCCCGCGCAACCAGGGTGAAGGTCCCCACTCCGACCTGCCGCCGGACGTCGTCCTCATAAGCTTTTCCATGGATCGTAATTCCCGCCAGCACGTCGCACGTCTTTGGCGGTTGCCCCGCCTTCGGAGGTTTTGCCCCCGCCATCTGCTCCCGACAGAATTCGCGTGCCAGTTCCGCGCCATCCGACTTCTGCGCCAGCAGGCACCGGTATACCAAAATAGCCGTTTGCGCCACCTGCGTGCTCTGCACCACATTGAACAACATTTTGGCGTTACGCAGGGCGGCCTTCTTATGCCCCATCAGCAGCAGGGCCCTGACGCGGTCGGTCTGGAGTGTGATCACGAGTCCGGTCCGGGCCGGGGCGGCAAGTATCGCGGCCCTGGTGGTCTCCGCGATGGCGGCATAATCGTGGTGGCGCAGCATCATCTCGAGCCAGACGGAACTCAGTTCGTTCATGGCCTGCCAGGAGTTGGCGCCCCGCGAAAGCGCGTCGATCTGCCGCACCGCCCATTGGGTCTGAGCGGCATTGCCGCTCTTGAGCGCCACCTGTATTTGCCGGTAAATCAGCGGAACGGCGGCCCCGGCGCTCGAGGGCCGAGCGGCAAAGAGGATCAACGCCACGACGGCAGCCAAGCCCGTGCGACGGAACGCAAGTCCGCGCCGCCCCGATGCGATGCTCAGGGCTTTGCTATTGGCGCTGCGCACGGCGTTGCAATCGGCATTAGCCACGGTTCCGCCGACCGCACCGGCCATGTCGCCCCGGCCAGGGGCCGACCCGCGCCGACGCTTGGCACCGGCAGCCAAATGAATATCCCATTTAATATTCTTCATCTGCATTGAATGCCTCCGCGGATGTTGCGACCACTCCTCGCTATAATACCGAGATCATACGGCGTAGGCCCGGTCACGCCTGCGGTTCGGTCTCGCTGCCGCCGTACGCGGTCGGCCCCAACGCCGTTGCGAGGCGGCAACCCCAACTTACGAGGGCACTTTCACCGTCACCCAATTGGACCAGATTTTTGGATGCGCCAGTTCAACCCGCACGTGGTACACACCCGCAAGGCTCATATCGTACTGGCAACTCAGATTGATCGGCACGGCGTATTTGTAGACCACCCCGGGTTTCAGATCATACGTTTTCTCCGGCAGCTTTTTCGGCGGGTGTTTCAGAAGCCATTTGCCGTAGGCGGTGAGGCCGGGCGGTTTCTTCAGATATTCCCAATGGGGAGCCGGAATCATCACATGCTTCTGGTGGTCGAATCCGTAGGGTCTCTGCATCTCGACTGCAGAGATGTCAAGCTGCGGGTCGCCCGTAAGGCGAAGCGCCACCGCGCCGTGGCCCGTGCACTCAAGAAATGCGCTCGCTACGATTGGGCCTGGGCCTTTGACATCGGGCGCCGCCAGCACGAAAGCGACCCCGGGCTTGGCAGGTGCCCCGATTTTCCGGGCACCGGCGCCGGCAGGTGCCAGCGCTGCCGGAAAAGGGCCGCTGTAGGGTGGCAAGATTTTGACTGTCAGCCAGTTGCTCCACAGGCGGGACTTAGTCCCCGCCTGCTGCCCCGCAAGGCCCTGCGAAATCTCAATGGCCCGGCTAATCCTTTTCAGTTCCACGCTGTTGGGCCCCGCCGGGATTTGCACCGTCGGGTGGGCGACAAGGCGAGGGGTGTATTTCGTGCCCACGCGTAATCGGTATTTTCCCGGGAGCGTGAGGTCGACATAGCGGCTCACATCCACTAGCCCACCGGAAACGACTCTATTGTAGAGGCGAGTCGCACCCGGCCTGATCATCGTAAGGCCCAAGGAAACATTGTTGACTGACCTAAACATCCCGGCCATATCGGACCAGCGTAAATAGGCTGTGGCCGGTGCCCTACGGGAGGTCCGGCCGTAGCGGGCGAGAAACACAAGAGTCTGGTCGGGGTGGTACTGGGGCTGGGTGAGGCAGACGGGCAGCTTGCTCTTGTTGACGATCTCAATCGTCAGCCGCACCCCACCACCGGACGTCGGCGGCGTTCCGGCGGCTGCCGCCACCAGCCGCAGGCCTCTGAGTTTGTTAGCAAGGCGGTTGGCGGCGCGGGCGTGGGCGGGCGGCTGCCACGCGGCGAAGGCGAGCGATGAAAGAAACGTGATACACAATTTTCTCGTGAACATGGTTCGGTACTCCTTATCGGGCTAAAGCGGCGGATTTGGCGGCTCCAGGATGTCATTCCATGCTGGGTAGGTGTCGGTCGGCGAGGCCGGCGCAGGTCCGGCGGCGGAGGGTGCCACCCCCGATTCGTCCCAGCTTTTCGTTTGGGCATTCCATTTGGCGACCACACCCCAGTGCCACGCGCTGGATGCGACGGGAACGTCGATCGACCCGCGCAGCGCCGGAGTGTACATCACCCACATCGTTGGGTTGTCGTCGATGATCACGGTCGAGTAGTCAACCTTGTTGGGGACCGAGTCCGTGATGCGCTGGGGGGCGTCGATTACGAAATCGTCGCCCCCGAAATGCACGTTCCCCTGGTATGGGTCCGCTTCGTCGAGCCCGGTCCCGAAGGCGCTGTACGGATTGCCACCGCCTATCGGGTACCAAGAGTCTGCCTCGCTGTACACCTGCACGAAATAGCTCGTGCCGGAAAATTTGCTCGCCCCAACCTGCGTGCCTTGTAACGGGGGGTGTTCGAACGTGATTCCGGCCTGGGAGAGAGCCGTCAGGACATTCATGCCGATCGCGGTGGTCTCGCGGAGGTAAATGTAGTCCGCCGGGCCGGTGCCGTAGACGAAGAGCCGGACCGGGTATTGGTATTTCGCCGTCAGCGTTGTCGTTGGTGCCGCCACGCTGAAGGCGGCCTTTGAGGCGGGGATGCCAGCCCCCTGCGGCGTCACACTCACGCTTTCACTGCACGATTCGGTGTAATAGTAGTGGCTCAACTCCCCCGCCGCCGAAGGGTCTGGGAAAGCCGAGAGCGTGTCTGTGGAAGGGTTAAGCGGGACGACGGCGGCTTGCCCGTCGTTGCTTGAGGAAACGGGCGTACCGGTTGCCGTGTCTGAGCAATATCCGTTGATCGCTGCGGAGCCATTTCCGCCGGCGCCACCGATACTCCACGAGAACTGCGTTGCGAGGTCAGAGGGCGAAAGCTCGGCTCCCAATTGGATGGGCCAGCCTGCGTGCACGTCGACTGTTTTACCGGTAACCACCGTGTTATTGTCCTGATCGTATTGGTTGGTCCCTGCCGCGACGCCTGTGTAGGTGATATCGAATGTGTAGCTCGTCAAATTCTCTGGCCCCGCCTTGGCGCTGCCGGTCCAATAATAGCCGGCGGAATTATCTACCGCCGTTACATTACATTCGGTGGTCACCTGCCAGTAGCCGGTCACCAAGGGTGTGAACTTCAGGGTTGCGCTTCCACTACTTGAGTCAGGCTGGATGATGGAATAGGCGTAGCCTCCCGACGCAGGCGCCCACGAATCACTTTTCGCCGCGCGGAACTCCACGGTGTCGATGCTCCATCCGTAGCCATAGGTGACCTGCCCCTCGGGTACCCCCTCCACCGGAACCACCGTCGCGCTGAGCGAGGAGGTCGCGGTGGCACCGGGGCTTCCACTCGCGGCGTCGGGGGCTTGTACCGGATTGGGCGAGAAGCTTCCCATATTCGCTGTCACCGTCAAATTGCCGGCGTCGTAATACTCGGCGTGCGTCACCGACGGCCATAATCCTACCGCGCCAGCCACACTGCACAAAGCTAACGCCACGGGGCGAAGGCGCCGCGATCGTAGGCGGCGCGCGACAACGTAATCAGCCATGTCCAAGCCTCCCGGCGTTTGCTGCCCATTCGTGGCCTTTGACCAAAAATTGCCTAAGGCCCTTCCAGCCTTTGAGGTACGCCCAAAAGCCTCGGTTCATCATCTTGTCGAAACGCAACCTGTCCTGGTGCGTCCATATGTCAAGCCGCCAACGCATACGTGCCAGAAGCGCCGGCGGCATATCATGCGCCAGGGCGTAGCGGTAGCACATCAGGTGTACTGTTTCCCGCATCAGGATGCCGCTCGGTCCGAAACTGTGCTTGGCGGCGTTCCAAACAGTTAGAATCTCCGGCGCCTTTTTGGTGTACCCCTTGGGCAGTTTCGGTGGACAATAGTCAACGCCGCCAAAACCGGTCATCGCACGGTTGTCGAAAGCCGTCCTCGCCGCGTCCGCCCGGTCTACAAATGCTCCGCTGAGTTCGGCGTTCAGGCTGGCGTTACGGTCTATCCTGAACATATATTGCCCCGGCCCGGCAACAGCGAACCGGATGTAGGCTGGGTTCGAGGTGCTTCCAATGCGGCAGGCGGCCAGGGGCGGAGTTGACAACGCCCAATCCATCCAGCGAAGTGCCGCAGCGTTATTCGGACAGGTTCTGTCAGCGAGCGGTGGGATCGTCAGCGATTGGCGGTGGTGCGCCCCTACCGCGTAGACCTCGACGGGCCAGTCCCGCTGCCGGTTCGCACTGGCGTGCCCATCAACGTTGTAGAGGTAAAAACTCACGCGGAAAAGCCCCGCCTCCAGAAGCCTTACTTGCACCCAGATATCCGGACCTTGAAATGACGGGGGGTATGCTTCACCATGGTCGTCCCAGCATGTCTGGCGTCGATGACCAAGCTCGGGGACGTAGAGTGACCGCCGATTCTCCGTGTCTGCGTAAGTCTGCCATTCGCGAACGGAATCGCGTGCGGCGTGATGCGGCCCAATCATCCCCGAGGCCCAGTCCAAGTACGACCGCGAAACGACGTGGTAGTCGAACGGGTAGTGGGCTGTGCAGAGTACTGCGAACTCGCGGCCGTAACGGGCCACCCAATCCCCCTGCGTGGCCCAATCGGTGCGGAGCGGCGCGGCCCATGGGAAATGAATTTGGGACGCCTCGGCCGTGCCTTGGTCGAGGGCAGGGATGGCGGCGGCAAGTTCTTTTTCACTCGGCGGCCGGGCGCCGTGCGGCTCGTGGACATGAGATGCGGCGAGTTGCGTGTTTGATTTGGCCGCTGTTCGCCACGCCGTGCGGCTCTGGCCCGGAAGCGTGATTATTCTTATGCCCGCGCCGTAGCACCCTACCGCCATCGCTCCGCCTTGGAGCGGTTGCAGGCATTGAATGTAATTGCCGACCTGCGGATCGTCCCCCTTGAGGCTGTGATTGACGAACCACGGGTCGAGGAGATATTCGACGTAACCTTGACGGTGCGGCCGATGGATATGCCAACGGTTGATGATTTTTCCCTCTACGTCGTACTGCCAGATATCCAGTCCAGTTCGCCAATGGCCCAGCCACAGATAGCCTGCTTTGCCACCTGCAGCTTTGTCCGGCTCCCACGCCACAGCGGTCGTATGGTCTTCCGTCGGCAGTCTTGAGAGCACTTGCCCTGACGGCGCTGTCCAATGTTTTGGCGGATGCCACAGTCCATGGACCTTGGCAACAAAATTCTGGCCATGTTCAAAGACCAAATGCATGTTCAACGCGCGGGGCATGGCCCCGCCGCTGAACATGGCCGATTGCTCGGCATATCTTCCCAATGCAATGCCTTCGTCGGTTGCCACCGCCAGATGATTTTTACTTGTGGTGGTTACTGAATTAACCAGATTCCCCGGCAACCCGTTGCCTGTGGCCGTCAGCGGCATGTGCCATGGCCCCTTGGTAAGAGTCCACTGATAATGGTTCCAGCCCAAGGCATTATCTGATTGGCTCCCTTGCCTTGGCGTACCTATTGTAAACGTCCGACGAAGTGCATCTGGCGGGGATTTTTGTGGCGTGTAGATTCTGATCTGTTGTTTGGATTTTCAGGAGCAGATCGATGGATCATCGCGGCAGGAAGTTTACCATACCGGAGCGGCAG
>JAKAVA010000080.1 GCA_021827645.1 Planctomycetota bacterium | reverse complement strand
CTGCCGCTCCGGTATGGTAAACTTCCTGCCGCGATGATCCATCGATCTGCTCCTGAAAATCCAAACAACAGATCAGAATCTACACGCCACAAAAATCCCCGCCAGATGCACTTCGTCGGACGTTTACCGAATTTGTAAAGCACGGCAAACACTGTCGTGCCATCGAAGCTGAATTTATTCACATGAACCGCACTGTTCATCAGATTTGGTTAGGAACAGTGAGTTATAGTATGAGCCTCTCAGCCCTACGCCCCTATATTCGGCTCGGTCTGACGGTAAGCAGCATTTTTTTTTCAGATTCGAGTTTTCGGACGTATCGCAAAGCAGAAAGAGGCGGGAGCGAGGGGCAGGAATCGATCTTGGGTCATTAACCTACCCTGATAGACACGTTGGGGGCCAACAGAAACAAAAAAAGGGCGGGCCGTCATGGCCCGCCCAAGGAGAGTTTATAGGTTTGAATGGAAGCTGATCTTACGCCCGGATCAGCTTAGAACTTCACCTGCAGCTGTACTTGAGTGATGAAGTCCTGCGTATTGGCGTTCGACCCGATGTTCGGGCTGCTGTAGGCCGCATTCGGCAGATAGGTGAAGGCTGTCTGGATCTTGGCGTTCTCACCGAAGATGTAGTAATTCACACCGGCGGTGTATTCCATCGACTGCTTGCCTTGGCCGTCGGTTGTCAGGTCACCGATGCGTGCGGCAAGTTCCCACCGGTGCGGAACGATGAAATAACCGGCTTCGCCGTAGGCCCCAAGCTGCCAAACGCTGCCTGTTCCGTAGGTTTTATAGAGCAACGCGGTGTCGTCGCCCGCCCCCGGTGTGGCGGCATTGTACTGTTGATAATAGACCGCTCCGTTGAGCGCCAATCCACGATACTTCAAGTGGCCGTCGACGGTCGCACGATAAAGCGAACCACTTGCCGTCACGCCGGGAAGGTAACCGGCATCTGGTGTGGCCAAGCCGGCCAAAGCCAGCGACGTCTGAGGAGCTGGGTAAACGCCTGCCGAAGAATTCTGCTCTTCATAACCGGCCGCAGCACCGATGGCCCAGACAAGATGCTTGTGCCAGGATACATCCGGTGAATCGGTAAAATCAGCATTGGTACCTGCTCCGGCATATTGAACACGCGCGTAAAAACCCATGCGGTTATCAATATTCGGACTGGCGCTGACATTCGCGCTGCCGTCAAGACTATTAGCTTTCGAGCCGTTATTGATCTGAGCATCGTAGAACAACTTATTGTTATCAACATTGCCCGATACATCCAATGCAAGTGATCGCACCGGGTCAAACGGCGCTTCTGCCGCCGCAAATTCCGGGAATTCTGTTCCGGAGCTGTAGTACTCCACGTGCGTGAAGGGTACCAGCATGGAACCGGCGCGAATCATCAGGCCGGGATTGAATTTATAGCCGACCCACGTATCGAGAATCTGGAAACTGTTGCCCAACCCGCTTCCGCTGGCAAAGTCACCGGAAATTGAATAGATGATGTTTTTGAATGCGTAGCCGGAAAGAATAAGACGTGCCCGGCGAGCATCAAAACCGTTGGAATTTCCGATATCGGATGATGGGATCGGCGAGCCGGTGTCGGTCACGTTATTTCCACGCTGTGCCTGCGACCAGGTGTATCGGTACTGCAGGTAACCGTTGATGGTGAGGTTGAATTCCTTATTGGCGCTTTGAATAAAAAAGCCGTTGTTGTACCCCGCCTCAAGATCGTTACCCATGTACTCCGAGCGCGTCTTGGCGTCGGAAAGGACCTGCTTGACAATCTGACGCACTTCCGCGGCAGATTCCTCCGAACGTTGCACATTCTGCTCTCCGCTCTGCAGCGTCTTCACCTGATTCTGCAGCGCCTGAATCTCCGCCTCCAACTGGGCCGCCGTCGGCTGCGTCGCCGCAGGCTGAGTGGTTGCCGGTGCAGCGGCAAAACACGCTGCCGTGACACTGGCGGTAAGCGCCGCAGCGAAGATCGCGGCACGGTGCGGAATACTGTGATTCCCTGACCTCATAGCTTGTTCTCCTATAAAGCTATCCATTTCGCATTCGACAGGTTCGCCTGACGAATATCCTTTCGCGACTGGCCGGGATTATCCGTCTGCGTATTAACTCTGCGCTAAGGAATGATTCAGCTCTTGATAGACGCGATCTTTATAGGCGGTATTCATCATTCGCTAGCAGAACACAAACAGTTTGCTCATCAAATGTTCGGAATCGGTTTGATTTTCAGGCCCTGCATAGCCACGCGCCGGCTGCATGAAGTGCCGGGTAAAGCGTCGACATCGGATGCCGCATGAATTAAATTTTTAGTGCATTGACGGATGGGCGTCGCCGCTGAACGTCAGGCTCATCATCAGCATTCCCACGCAGGCACAGGTGAGAATGTAAAAGACGGAAGTGATTCCCCATGTGGCGGCGGCATAACCCAACGGAAAAAGTCCGATCGCTCCGATCGCGTTGGAAAACCCCAGCGCGATGCCCGATCCCATGGCCCTGTTTTCAGGAAAAATGTCCTGCCCGATCACCAAGGTGCTGGAATAGGTGCTGAAGCAGGCGATTCCCAGCAAGCCCGCCACCACGTACAGCCACGCGCCTGCCACGTGCGGAAGAATAGGCAGCAGCACGAGCATCGCCATGCTCGAAATCATCAGGACATGTCGGCGCCCCCATTTGTCCGCCGCCGTTCCTCCCGCAATCTGGCCGATGATCCCCGTCACAAGCAGTGTTGAAAGGATCCCCGCCCCTTGAATCAGCGCCCCTCCCCGCAGGTGCCACATGATCGGAATAAACGCGATCGATCCGAACACGGCAAAATTCCTGAACGCCGAAAACCCCACAAGCATCAAAAACGGCTTGAGATGGGAACGGATCGATATCTTTCCCCCTCCAAGGGGCTTCGCCCCCTGAGACGGAACAGCCCGCAAAAGCCACGGTACCGTGAGAATCGTCGGAATGGCGATTAGCCAGAGATACGGAAGCCCTAAATGCACCACAATCACGCTCGCCAGCAGCGGCCAGACGCCGCGGCCAAGTTCTCCGCCAACCAGAAAAACCGCCATACCCTGTGCGTGGCGTTTGCCTGAAAGCGACCGCGCCGCCGAAAGTGCCTGCGGGTGAAACGCCGTGCTGCCAAGACCCGATAGCAGCACCAAAGCAATAAGAATCCAGACGTTGGGCGACAGACCGATGAGCGACGCTGTCCCCACGCAAACCACCAGCCCGGCAATAACAAAGAATTTTCCGCCGACATGATCCGCCCAGATACCAAAGAGCGGCTGAAGGATTTGGCCGATGTAAATCGAGCCGACAATTGGCCCCACCATGTAAAGAGGCTGGTGCAGGTGCCGGATCACCGCCGGAAGAATGCCCGGCAGAAAAAAGGCGCCGCCGTCATTGAGAAAGTGCGTCCACGACATGGCCGCCAGACGCAGTGGGTGGGCTTTATTGGCATCAAGGGCAGTTGTTGAAACTGCACGCTCGGCAGATAGAAAGGGCAATCGGGTTCACCTCAAAAATCTTGAATTCATATCCCCCAGTTGCCGCTGCGGCGCCTGCCGGGGATTCGTCGATCAATTTGGCGGGTTTATAAATCAGCCGGCGACTTTGGTGTCTCGGTCGGCGGGGCGGAGAGCGGTTTTCCACAATGTCGGCAAAATCGGTCGGGATAATCTCGTGGCCAGCCGCAATTGCCGCACCTCGCTTGCGCCTTTTCACCCCCACCCTCGGTCCCGCCATCGACCATAATGGAGAGGCGCCTCGCCTGTGCCAGCAGCAGATACCATAATCCCAGCACCAATGCCACGCTGGAAAAAATCAGCAATCCGTAGGCCACCACGGCATGAAGAAACGTAAAATGCCGCAGACTGAAGACATTCCATATCGCTACACCATAAAGAGCCCATCCGGGTGCAGCCGTCAGGACGGCAATCGCCAACATCAGGTAGCCGATCCGCCGGAAACGCCGCCGCTTTCGTACCACCGATGCCGGCAGGTTGCGATCATGAGGATGAATAGTGGGGACACTGGTCACAGCTTATTCCCATTCAATGGTGCCCGGCGGTTTACTGGTAACGTCATAAACGACTCGGCTTACCGACCTGAGTTCGTTGACGATCCGGTTCGACACCCGCGCCAGCAGATCATAGGGCAGCCGGCTCCAGTCCGCCGTCATGAAATCGCTGGAATCTACGCTCCGCAGCGCGATGACCGGGTTATAACTTCGATCATCCCCCATGACTGCCACGCTCTGCACCGGCAGAAGAACGGCAAAGGTTTGTGCGGTCGACCGATACAGCCCGGCCGCCACAACCTCCTCAAGAAATATTTCATCCGCATCACGCAGAATATCCAGCCGTTCTCGCGTGATTTCTCCGATGCAGCGTACGGCCAGTCCAGGTCCGGGGAATGGGTGCCGCCAGACCATGGATTCCGGCAGGCCGAGCACCTCGCCAAGACGCCGCACCTCATCCTTGAAGAGTTCCCGCAGCGGCTCGACGAGTTCAAAGCCAAGCTCCGCCGGCAATCCGCCGACATTGTGGTGTAATTTAATATTCGCGGCGGTTCGCCAATATCCCTGACCGCTTTCAATCACATCGGGATACAGCGTCCCCTGAGCCAGAAAGCGGGCGTCTGAAATGGATTTGGCTTCGCGTTTGAAAACATCAATAAACGCCTTGCCAATGATTTTTCTCTTTGCCTGCGGCTCGGTGACGCCTTTAAGTGCCGAAAGAAACTCCACCTCAGCATCGATCACCCGCAGATCAATATGGAAGTGATCGCGAAAGGTTGACTCCACATTCTGCCGCTCATTTTTACGCAGCAGCCCGTTGTCCACGAAAATGCACGTGAGTTGATCTCCGATGGCCCGGTGAATCAGTGCCGCCGCAACTGCCGAATCAACTCCGCCGGAAAGCCCGCAGATGACTCGCCCCGTGCCCACCTGACGGCGAATGGCCTCGGTGCTGATTTCCATAAAATTGCCCATTCGCCATGTGCCGGCGGCTTTGCATACGCGGTACAGAAAATTTTCCAATATCTTGCCGCCATGCGGGGTATGCGTAACCTCAGGATGAAACTGCACGCCGAAAAATGGTCGTGTCCGATGTCGCATTGCCGCCAGCGGACAGTCGTGTGTGCCGGCCAGCGGCAGAAATTCATTACCCGGCGAATAAACCTGATCTCCATGACTCATCCAGACACTGGTGCTTGATGGGACGCCTGAAAATAATTCGGCCGCTTCGGGGGTACCGGAAATGGACAGTTTTGCCGACCCATATTCCCCCGCTGTGCCTTTCTTTACCTTTCCACCGAGCAATTCGGCGGCCATCTGCATCCCGTAGCAGATGCCGAGGATCGGCACGCCCAGATTAAATATCTCCGGATCACATCGCGGTGCATCGGCCTGATAAACGCTCGACGGCCCTCCAGAGAGAATCAGCCCGACAGGATTGAGCTTCTTCAACTCGGCTGCCGGCGTGGCGGGATCAACCAATAAAGCCCGAACGCCCGCCTCACGCACCCTCCGGGCGATAAGCTGGACATATTGCGATCCAAAATCAAGGATCGGTATTGTTTCTTCCGCTGTAGGTGTCACCTCATTCATACACCGATTTTATCCGAGATTCCGCTACATGTGTGGGGGCCGGGCGTGGGGTGCCGGCGGCGTGGCCGACGGTTCTCTGCGTTCTACGGCGTACCCTGAAGTAAAAGGACGAACCTTATCGTGCCGACGGTTCCGGAATTAATCCACGCAGGTGTCCGTTGTTCGCCGCCAGTCGGGCATCGGCCTCCGCAGCGGAGATGCGATGATGATGCATCACCAATGCCCGTTTTACTTTTCCTTGAGCCTCCTGAAGCAGCGCGAGCGAATCGATCCGATTGCGCGAGGTCAGCGCTTCAATCATTCGGGCGGCCCGATCCCATAATTTGGTGTTTTTCCCCGCATCGACGTCCACCATGATATTTCCGAAAACCTTCCCGATCTGCACCATCGCCAGCGTGCTGATGGCATTCAGGGCAAGCTTGGTCGCGGTGCCGGCCTTCATACGGGTCGAGCCGGTGATCACTTCCGGCCCCGTGGGCAGATAAATCATCAGTTCAGCCGTGGTGGAAATCGCTGCCGGGTCGGTGCAGAGCATCAAAGCAGTCTTCGCACCGGCTTTGCGCGCCAGATCAATAGCGCCATGCACAAACGGTGTTGTGCCACCCGCCGCAATGCCGACGACAAAATCCTGTGAGCCGACCGCCAACTTGGAGATGGCGGTTACACCGGCGCTTCGGTCGTCTTCCGCCCCTTCAATGGAGCGGCGCAGGGCCGCGTCGCCACCGGCAATAATTGCGACAACCTGCTCCGGGCCAATTGAAAATGTCGGCGGACACTCCGCCGCATCCAGCACTGCGAGCCGCCCGCTGGTTCCCGCTCCCACATATATAATTCGACCTCCGCGCCGCAGCGCCTCCGCTGCCCAATCCACCGCACGGGCGATGGATTCCCTTGCTTCCTCGACGGCTTTGACTGCCCGCGCGTTCTCCGCATCAAGCAGCCAAAGCGCCTCCATGGTGGACAACTGATCCAGATTTGCAGAGTGTGGATTCGCCTGCTCGGTCTGGATATGGCGACGGTCGGGGATCAAGCGGACTCCTCTCGCTGCTCAATGATTCGGTCGGCAATGGATTCGCCGGCGAGATAACCGGTCGAAAACGCCAACTGCAAATTATAACCGCCGCTCGGGCCGGTCAGGTCAAGCACTTCCCCGGCCAGGAAAAGGTTTCTGCATATGCGCGATTCCATCGTACGCGGATCGACTTCATCCAGACGTACGCCCCCGGCCGTCACCATCGCTTCCTTAAAGCCGCGGGTGGCGAAAACTTCAAATCGTGTGTTTTTTATGCACTCGATAAGCCGATGCGTTTGTGCCGAGGTTACGCCGCTGCAGAGCGTGTCATCCGGTGTTGCTGACAGGCGGAGGAACATTTCCGCGAGGCGAACAGGGAACACCTCGCTCAAAAGCGTTTTAAGCAGCTTTTTGCCTGAGGTTTGCCGCCAGCGGGCCAATGTGTTTCGCCATTCGTCTCCACTGATGCGATGGGAGAAATCAACCTTGAGGCCGACGGTGGGAAATTTTTCGAGAAGTTCGGCGACAATTTCAGATAAATTCAATACGGCAGGTCCGGATAGGCCGAAATGGGTGAAGAGCATGTCGTTGATACTCGGGGCGGGCTTTCCCGTGGCCAGCCGTGGCAGCGGCCCCGGCGCCTCGATGGCAACCTTGACATCCCGCACCGCAAGGCCCTGCAACTCGGTTACCCATGCTTCTTTGACCAGCAGCGGCACCACGGCGGGCCGGGGTGTGACGATCTGGTGACCCAATGCCGCCGCGAACTGATATCCGTCGCCGGTGGTGCCCATCCGTGTATAGCTCTGGCCGCCGCAGCAGATGAGCAGACGGACGGCTCGCATCGGCCCGCCGGCGGTCTGCACCAGAAATTCACTCTCGTCGCGCGTAACCGTCGTCGCCGGGCACGATGAGAAAATATGAACACCGGCACGATGCATGGCCTGCACCAGCGTGTTGACGATGGAAGCCGCCTGATTGGAATCGGGATAAATTTTGCCGTCATGTTCTTCATGCGTTGGCACGCCCTGATCCGCAAACCAGTTGCGGAGCGCCGTATTGTCCAGTCGCTGCAGGGCGGGGGTGAGAAAGCGTCCGTTGCGCCCGAATTGCGCGATGAGAAAATCCAGGCTCCCGGCGTTCGTGAGATTACACCGTCCACCGCCGCACACCAGCACCTTGATGCCCGGTCGGCTGTTTTTCTCCAAAATGGCGATGGTGGCCGCAGGCTTGGCGAGTTGCCGAAGTCGTTCCGACGCTGCCACCGCCGCCATCATTCCCGCGGCGCCCGAGCCGATGATCATCAGATCAAAGGGCTGCTTTTCGCCGTGGGCGCGCGGCTCATACGACGACTCCAATGCAGATGGTTGCGACATGGTTTATCGCTCCGGCGGTGGAACCGGCGTAATGGCAGGGGTCTCGGGAATGGGAATTAACTCTCCCGCACGATTCACGCAGGCAATCGTTGTAGAAGCCGTGGAGATGAGCACTCTGGATTGAAGATTGAAAATCTCATATTCATGATCAATGCGAACATGCGTTTTACGTACGATTCGCGTGACGATTTCAAGTTCGTCGTCGTAGCGAGCCGGGCGCTTGAACGCGATGGAAAGTTTGGTTACCACGAAGAAAAAACCTTCGCTTTCAAGCGTGCGGTAGTCGGCACCGGATTGCCGGAGCAGTTCCGTCCGGCCCATTTCCAGGTACGGCAGATAATGGGAGTGATGCAGATACCCCATCGGGTCGCATTCAACGTATCGAACGCGGACGGTAATTTTACATTCGTGCATGGTCGATATGGCTTCCCGTCTTATTGGCAACACATTCCCGCACTCGGCGGTGCGGCACAGCCGAGGTCAACTGATGCCGGCAAACCGCTCACCCAGATCATCATAAAAAAGTCGGGCAAGCTTTTCCGGATCAATACTGCGGCGGAATTCCACCACATCGTCAACCAGCACCACTGGAATCTCCGACCCATATTCAGCTTCCAGGTCCGGGTTCTGTGAAATATCAACTTCCTCAATCAGCGCCGCCACATGCGGAGTGATGATTAAATCAATAACTCGCCGTGCGGCGACGCAGGCTCTGTCTCCCGGTTTGATCAGAAGCGTGATCTTATGCATGGCATGATCTCCTGCAAGCCCGGTTGGTAGTATACATCGATTCCACCGCAGCGTCAGATCCTGCCGTCGCCAACGCCACGATCCTCTCACGTGATGGCGATGGATGGCCCATCTTTGCTGGCATTGTTACAAATCAATGCGGGAAGGGCCTTGGCTTGTGGCTCGCGTCATGTCTTCCAGCCATTCGACCGGATGCACGGCGTGTCGCCCCGTGAAGTGGTGAATCTGTCCGCGGCAGGATGTGCCGGTTGCAAGAATGACGTCAGTGGCGGCGGCCTGCCTTAGCCCATCAAATTCGGGCGCTGCAAATATCGCCTTACTTAAAGGATAACGGTGCAGATCGTACCCAAATGATCCCGCCATGCCGCAGCAGCCGGTCGGCAGAATAGTTCCACAGCCATCGGCAACCCGCTGAATCAATTCCTGCATGCCCCCCTGACCCCACAGGGCCTTCTGATGACAATGGCCATGAAATATCACATTCCGCGGTGCGCCCTTCCCCCGAATTTTACTTCTCACGGCGTCCGGATTCCGCGCGACGAAATCTTCCACCGAAAGTATCGGCGGCAGCTCCGTTAGTTTTGCTCTGTCATCGCTGATCAGTAGCGATTTCCAGTCGTCTGCGAGTGAGCTTTGGCATGATGGTTCCAGAAACAGCAGACCCGCCGGTTTTATCCGCTCAACCCACCCGTGCAGGCGCTGCAGTGTGGCATGGGCGGTTGATCGGGCCTCGGCCAGCATGCCGACCGACATCATGCTTCGGCCACAACACCCGGCATCGGCAATGAAGACGCGCCAATCAAGCCGATTCAGCAATTCCACAGCTGCCACCGCAATATGCGAATCGGTGAAACCCGTAAAACAATCGGCGAAAAGAATCACAGACCGACCATCGGCCGCGTCGTCCGAAAATTCGTACTCTGCACGTTGGTCGAGCCACACTGCCATGCTTCGTACATCGGTGGGGGGCCGCCTTCGCCGGGAGAGCCGTCGTTTCAGCGTCGGCGTAAAGCGCGGCAGTGGATGCAGCGGCGTGATGCCCAGCCGCGGAAGCACCAAGCGACGGAACAGAGGCGCCTGCGAAACCGAATTGGCAAATCGCGGCATGCTGCACCCGATGGCATTGAGCATCCGCACATGCCCGACCAGCCGGGCTGAAATCGGCACACGACCGCCCTGCGCATAGGATGCGGCGAGATATTCGGCCTTGAGCTTGGCGATATCCACATTGCTGGGGCATTCCGTTTTGCACGCCTTGCAGGATAGGCATAATTCAAGGGTTTCAAGCGTGTCAGAATCATTAAACTTCGGTTCGCCCGATGGATGCAGAAGCGCCTGGCGCAGAGCATTCGCCCGTCCGCGCGGTGAATGTCGCTCATCGAGTGTGGCCCGATACGATGGGCACATCGTCCCCGGCCCCAGTTTGCGACAAAACCCCGCCCCGTTGCACATTTCAACAGCCCCCGCCAGCGAACCCTGATCGCGATAATCGAAAACCGTCTTCATCTTTTCTGCGGTATGGAAATTCACCGCGTCAATACGCAGTTGCTCTGCGATCGATGTCTCCGGCCCCGCGCCGACAATCATGCCGGGATTTAATATGCCGGCCGGGTCAAATATCCGCTTGATCCGCTCAAAAGCGGTGATAAGTTCCGGCCCGAAAAATTCCTTCAGCAGCGGCCCCCGTACCCGCCCGTCGCCATGCTCGCCCGACATAACCCCGCCGCATTCCCGGGCCAGCCGCGCCACGCTGACCGCCATCTCCACCATGGCGGTACGATCAGCGGCACGGTGCAGGTTCAGCAGCGGCCGAATGTGCAACACCCCGACCGACGCGTGGGCATAATAGGCGGCCGAGGTGTGGTGCTGTTCAACCATATCACGCACCCCATGCACAAACCGCGGCAACTGGTCGATCGGAATGGCATTATCTTCAATAAATGTCACCGGTTTGGCATCGCTGGAAAGCGCGTGCAGCAAGGCCTCCGCACTGCGTCGCAACTGCCATGCGGCAGCCTGCTCCGCCGGCTCCAGACGGCGGATGCTCCTGATGCCGGCGATTCTCTCCGAAGGCTCAAAATGGTTCACTGAATGTTCAATCTCCGCACCATCGCGTTCCTGCTGAAATTCCACCAGCAGAACGGCGGTACCCGCGTTTTCAGGCAATGTTGATCCCCCCGGTGCGATGCCCAATCGCGCCGAAATCACAGCCGTTTCGCTGTTGAGGGCGGCTGCCCGTAAAACCGCGTCGTCCATCAATTCCACGGCCGTGGGGCGCCGTGCGAGGATTTTCGGCACGGAGCCAATCGCATCGTCCAGCGATGAAAATGCAAGCAGATAAAGGGATCGATTCAGCGGCGTAGGATGGAGCCTGAGCGTGGCGGCCGTGACAATCGCCAGCGTCCCTTCGCTGCCGCAGATCAGCGGCGCTAAATTCAGATCCCGCTCATCACAACCGGCGTCCAGTTGATCCAGAATCAGGTCCAGGGCATAACCGGCATTACGCCGGTTGAGCCTCGGAAATCGCTCGCGGATCAACGTCCGATATTCCCTGACAATCGCCGCGATTTCCATCGCCAGAGATGCAGCCCGCCCATCGCGCCTCCCTGCGCCCGTCTCCAGTCGAACGGCGCTGCCGTCGGCGAGCACCGTATCCAACGACAATATATTTTCACTGGTTCGGCCGTATCGCAGTGATCGGGCACCGGCGGCGTTGTTTCCGATGCAGCCGCCGATGGAGGCCTGGCTGAGCGTGGCCGGATCGGGCGCAAAAAACAGCGGATGCCCCTTCGTCTTGAGATGCTCATTGACCGCGTCAATGGTGATGCCGCATTCAACTTGACAGATTTTCTGTTCCGGATCGACGGCCAAAACACGCCGAAAATGGTTCGATGTGTCCATCACCACCGCTCGGTTGGTGCATTGACCCGCCAAACTCGTTCCGCCACCGCGCGGCAGAAGCGGAATCCCATTTTCACTGCAAAATGCCGCCAATCGTGAGATATGCTCGCGGCACTCCGGAATCACGACTGCCAACGGCTCAACCGCATAATTGGAGGCGTCCGTCGCGTAAATCTGCCGGTCGTGAGCGCCGGTTCGCACCCCGCCGACGCCAAGTTGTAACAGTCGCTCGGAAAGCGGGTTACCGGTTGCCGGTGATCCGTGGGGTGGTGCCGTTACGTCGGTTGAGTAGGCAGTTGTCGGTAGTCGAATCGTCTTAGCCATCAGAGAAGATCATAATCGAATGATTATCGATCAGGCACTCCAAGGCCTTCGCAGGTGAATATAGGCGCATAAGTTCCGTAATTCGCTATCAATATTCTCTTAAGACGATACATGCTCGTGCCGATAAAAGTCTTTGGTTGTGAGAAGCAAGCCTGCAAGGCGCCAGCGCCGCGGTGATCGATTAGGGACAGCGAAAGCGGAGTATCTGTAAGCGTATTGACCGAGGTGGCTGATGAAAATTGAGCGTTGTGTATGGCATGAAGATGGTGGCTGGCAGGAACCGGTTAACCCGCTGGCGGACCGGAAGACCGCTAATCTGGTTTTGGTATTTGCAGCACCGAGTCTCCTGCGGGATTCAACCCATTTGCGCGATATCCAAAATCGCTTTCCAAATGCCTCTGTCTGCGGTTGTTCCACCGCCGGTGAGATAGCCGGCACACGGGTGTTGGACGATTCATTCACCGCATGCGCGATCGCCTTTGATTCGTCCACCATCATACCCGTTGACGAAGCCATTTCCTCGGCCTCGGAAAGTTTCGCCGTGGGTCGGCGTCTTGCCGACAAACTCCCCAAAGAGGGGTTGGTCCATACCCTGGTCCTTTCCGACGGTTTGCACGTCAATGGGGCGCAACTTGCTGCAGGTGTTTCTGGCGGTTTGCCTCAAGGGGTCGCCGTCACAGGCGGGCTCTCCGGCGATGGTGACCGTTTCAAAGAAACGCTGGTTGTCTGCCGGGGGGTCGCCAAGTCCGGTCACATCGTTTTGATCGGGCTTTACGGCCAAAGACTGCAGGTTGGCTTCGGTTCAATGGGAGGTTGGGATTCGTTCGGGCCGGAGAGGCGTATCACGCGCTCGCAGGATAATATCCTCTACGAACTTGATGGCTGCAGCGCCCTCGATTTATACAAGGAATATCTCGGAGATCATGCCGCGAAACTCCCGGCCAGCGGTCTGCTTTTTCCGTTGACCGTAAGACGTGATAAATCGGACGAATCACTGGTACGAACCATTCTTGCCGTCGATGAGACCAACCGCAGCTTGACATTTGCCGGTGACGTGCCGCAGGGCTCGTTCGCCCGTTTGATGCGGGCTAATTTTGATCGACTCGTCGATGGTGCCACCGGTGCGGCGCAGAAAAGCCGATTGAAACTCGGTCAGAAAACAGATTTCGCCTTACTGGTAAGCTGCGTCGGACGCAAGCTCGTACTGGGGCCGCGGATTGAAGAGGAAGTCGAAGCGGTCACAGATGTCTTAAATACCGAGTCGGTCGGCGGTTTTTACTCCTACGGTGAAATATCGCCCGTTGCCCCCAACGCCAGTTGTCAACTGCACAATCAGACCATGACCATCACGACGCTTTCCGAGGTTTAATACCGATATGCATTCCCTGTTGCAGCGACAACTCAAAAAGTGCTTCGGCACCGACCTGCCGGATGATCCGTCGCTTCGGCGGCTCGTGGAGATGGTCGACGCCGCCTATACCCACGCAGACGTTGACAGGGCCATGGTTGAACGTTCCATGGAGATTTCCTCCCGTGAATTGCACGATCGCAACGAAAAAATTGCCGCTGCAGAAAAAAAATACCGCCAGATTTTTGAAAATGTCTCGGAAGGTATATTTCAGATCGACCCCGGCGGCAAAATACTATCTGCCAATCCGGCTATGGCCGCGATATTCGGTTATCCGAATGCCGAGACGCTTCAGTCCGGTATCACCGATATCGGCGGTCAGCTTTTCATCCTCCCCGGCAGATGGGAGGAAATTCTGCGCGAAGTGGAACGCCATGGTTCCATCACCAACTGGGAATCACAGATGCGCCGCGCCGATGGCAGTCTCATCTGGGTGAGCAAGACGATCCATCGTCTGCCGGGTGACGCAAGCGATGCGGCCTATTTGGAAGGTACCCTTTTTGACATTACGGTCCGAAAAACCGCGGAAGCTGAAAAAGAACAGATGCAGCAACGTTTAATTGATATTTCCCGCCAGGCGGGCATGGCGGAAATTGCTACCGGTGTGCTGCATAATGTGGGCAATGTCCTCAACAGCGTCAATGTATCGGTATCGATTGCCGTCGATCGGCTCCGGGCGTCGAGATTAAGCGGGCTTGACCGTCTTGCTTCGCTGCTTCGCGGACATGAGCGTGATTTGCCGACCTTTCTCACCGAGGACCCCAAAGGCAGGCAGATCATTCCCTATCTGGCCAGTCTCTCTGAATCTCTTGCGGCCGAGCAGCGGGAAATATTAAATGAACTCTCCGGTCTTATTCAGAATGTGGATCACATCAAGCAGATTGTGAAAAGCCAGCAGAATTTTGCCCGCTCTTCGGGTATCAGTGAATCGATCTCTCTGGCAGAACTCATTGAAGATGCCGTGCATATCAATGCGGAGTCTCTTGAACGGCACCGCATCCGGGTGGATCGCGATATCGCTGAAAATCTCGTGGTCAAAGTTGACAAACATCAGGTGCTTCAGATTCTGGTGAATCTCGTCAGCAATGCCAAGCATGCCATGCGCTGCTCGGCAGGTGAACGCATACTGACGATTCGCGCCGGTGCGCTCAGTGCTGATCCCTCCCGGCTTCTTTTCATCGTGAGCGATACGGGCACCGGCATTGCGGCGGAAAATATCACCCGCATTTTTTCACACGGATTTACCACACGGACGGATGGTCACGGCTTCGGTCTGCACACCTCGGCCCTGGCGGCAAAGAACATGGGCGGATCCCTGACGGCCTCATCGGAGGGGCTGGGAAGGGGAGCCGTGTTTACACTTGATATACCCCTGGTTGCTGACAAACTGAAGGAACATTCATGGAAAGCGGCATGACGGCGGCGGAACAAAGGCGAATTCTTATCGTGGATGACAATCCGGCCATCCATGACGATTTTCGGAAGATTTTGGCACCGCCGAAATCTAATGATGAACTCGACGCACTTGAATCGAGCCTTTTCGGCGATTCGAGGCCCAAACCGTCTGCGGAAACCTATGTGCTGGAATCCGCCTACCAGGGGCAGGAAGCCCTCGAAATGGTTCGTCGGTCCATCGAGGAATCAAATCGCTATGCTCTCGCATTCGTCGATATGCGTATGCCGCCAGGGTGGGACGGCATGGAGACCATTGAAAAAATATGGCAGGTGGACCCGGATATTCAGATTGTGCTCTGCACCGCGTATTCCGATTATTCATGGGATGAAATCAACCGACGCTTCGGATCGGCGGATCGTCTGCTCATACTCAAAAAACCTTACGACACCATCGAGGTTTGTCAGCTCGCCTCGGCGCTGTCAAAAAAATGGCATCTCGCCCGCCACGCCCATCTGAAGCTTAATCAACTTAAGGGAATGGTGGCCGAGCAGACCCGTCAGTTGCAGAAAACCAATGAGGAGCTCCTTCTTGAAGTGCGTCGCCACGCCGAAGCGGAAAATCGTTACCGCCTTGCCGAAACCGGCGCCAATGACGGACTCTGGGATTGGGATCTGGTAGAGGGAAGTGTCTATTTTTCGCCCCGCTGGAAGGATATGCTCGGCTACGCGGAAGACCAGATCGGGTCGTCCCCTGATGAATGGTTCAATCGCGTTCATCCTGAAGATATCGCAGCACTGAAAACAGCCTGTGACGAGCACTTCTCCGGAGCCAGTGAGCAATTACGCGGTGAATGTCGGTTGTTGCATCAGGATGGGCAGTACCGCTGGATGCTCTATCGTGGCGTGGCGATTAAAGATGAGCAGGGCCGGGTTGTCAGGGCGGCGGGATCATTTACCGATATCACCGAACGCAAAATGGCCGAGGAACAATTGCGCTTTGAAGCCCTTCATGATACGCTGACCGGTTTGGCCAATCGGGTTAAACTCAGTGACCGGATCGGTGATGCCATCTGCCGCCTCAAGCGCGATCCCAACCGTCGATTTGCCGTGATGTTCCTCGACCTTGATCGCTTCAAGGTGATCAACGACAGCCTCGGACATCTGATCGGTGACAAATTTCTTGTGGAAATCGCCCGACGCCTCAGTGGCTTCATCCGCGCCGGGGACGAATTGGTGCAAACCAGTCGGGATGATGTCGCCCGTTTGGGTGGCGATGAATTTGTACTCGTTTTGGACAACGTTGTTCGTGATACCGACGTTTTGCACGTCGCTCAGAGGTTGCATGACGCCGTGGCAGAGCCGGTCGTCATCGACGGGCATACCCTGCATTCGGCCGTCAGCATTGGCATTGCCATTGCTCATCAGGGGTATAACAACGTTACCGAAATTCTGCGTGATGCGGATACGGCTCTCTATCAGGCAAAAGCCGCGGGGCGCTCGTGCACACGAATTTTCGATCCCGATATGCATCAAAAGGCGATGGCACAATGGCGGACGGAAAGCGAATTACGCGCCGCGATCGACAACCAGGAACTTCGGGTCTTTTACCAACCCGTGGTGACGTCCACCGGGGCACTTGTCTCCATTGAGGCACTGGTCCGCTGGCAGCACCCCAATCGCGGTCTCCTTGATCCAGATCAGTTTCTACCGGTTGCCGAAGAATCCGACCTCATTGTTCGTATCGGCCGCTGGGTAGCGCTGGAGGCTTGTCGACAGGTGCGCATATGGCAGACCAAGTTTCCCAGACACAAAAACCTGCCCGTGAGTGTCAATACGTCGAGCAAACAGTTTGCCCTGCCCGGCTTTATTGATGAAATCAGTCAGATTCTCGCACGCGCCGGCCTTGCGCCCCAGAGTCTGCGACTTGAAATTACCGAAACCGTTGCCATGCGTGATGCCCATGCAACCGTCCAGACATTGCTGCGCCTCCGTGCCATGGGAGTGCTGATTGATGTGGATGATTTTGGCACCGGCTATTCCTCTCTGAGCTATCTGCACCGTATGCCCATCAATGCATTGAAGATCGATCGCAGTTTTGTCGGCTCAATTTTTGAGGATAAAGTCAGCGCGCATATCGTTCAGGCCATCACACTTCTGGCGCATTCTCTTCAGGTGGATGTCGTTGCCGAAGGGGTGGAAACCATACCCCTCTTTTCTGCCGTCCGTACGATGGGGTGCGACTATTTCCAAGGTTACTGCATCGCACGACCGATGTCGGCGGCCGATATGGAAATCTATCTCGGTGACGTCAAGGCCGCCGATCCGGCGGAAATCAGAAGAAATTCATTACCGGGAGAATCATCCTCCGCCGCATGAGTGCGTCAGCGGAATTTATTGGTAGCGAAAGGTCCGGCGGTGCAACCGTGTCATCCCCCGCGCAGACCCGGGCGGGCTTCCTTGTCTCGAAAATCAGAATCGTCATCGGGAAGCAACTGCCACAGATGCTGGATACACCGCTGCAGCTCGGCAGTTCGGCCGCGTTTTCGGGCGCCCTCGGCTTTTGCGAGCCATTTATCCGCCTCGGCTTGCGAAATAAAACGGAAGCGTCCCGTCGTGCTGAGTCTCTCAAGCCAGTCCTCCCAGTATTCCGGTGCGTGAGCGGTGATGGCGGCGTGAAGCGAGTTAATTTCCTGCAGCGTCCAACGCATCCCGCGTGAATCACCGGCTGACATGTATGATGCCAGCTTTGATTCAAGCTCGCGGCATTGCCGCTGCTCCTCGGCGGTGCCGTTTCGGATGGCCAGGGCCCGCGTGACCCCGGCCGCTATTCGACATTCCCGCAGCAGCACCGGATCGCCCCCCGTTCCAAGTTGTTCCTCCACATGCGCGAGTTTAAGACGTATCGTTCGCAGGGAGGCCGCTTCTCGCAGCAGGATATCCGGATCAATCCGCGCAGATGCGGTCATGTTCCTGTGCGCCTCAAGCGCCATGTGGTCAAGCTCTTCCTGTATGGATTGCAGGATTGCTCGCATATCTTCACGCTGAGACTGATACATTCGTTCCCACGCCGAGCGGATCCGCTGAAAACTTGCGTCCAATTGTGCCTGCAGGTGTGAAATTGCGGTGGGTGGGTCCGGCAGATAGACATTTCTTGAGAAGGTTTGCCTGATTGACGGAACGTGTGCATCGACGCGAATTCTTCGCGATGTGTCAATTTCAATGCGCAGTTCAATCTCGGCGCCTTCTGCTATCGGGCGGCTCAACTCCACTGCCGGAATTTCAACGCTGCCGCACCACCAACGCTCCGACGGATCTTCCGATACATCAACCTCCCAGAACTTAATCGGAAGCCGCCCGTCTGCATCGCTCGGTCGAAGTGCCGATTCCGCCCGGTAGCTTCGGTTCACGACCGCGGGGAGCGGCGTATCGCGTGTGAAGATCGGCTCGTAGACCCTCGTCCCATGAATATCCGTCAGCTCGACCGCAATCGTATGCGGCAGCGGTGCTGCGGCCAGCATCGCCGCCAGCGCAATTGAAAATCCCGACGGGTCCACCGATAACTCTTGATCCGCCGCCCCCAACGCACGGATACGGAATCGCGTCACGGCCTCTTTGGGAGATAATTTTACCGTCGTATTGAGCTTGCCGTTTTTAATCGGGAGCACACCGCTGTCCCATACATATCTACCTGTATTCGCCGTGATCTGCACACGGGTTATCCCGGCAGACAGGGGCACCGCAATGCTGACGGGTGAACTTTCGGTGCCGCTTGAGCGCTCGTGGTGAATTAAAATCGGAACTGAATTGGACGCACCCCCGGCTTTCTCGATCTTATCATCCCGCCCGCCCGCACTCGTTTCGCCGCCCAGGCAGTTACCGATCATCGCATACCTCGCGGCTCCCTGGGACACCACGGTCATCGGGTCCAAATCACATCGCACGGGTACTCCAAGCTGCGCTCGCAGCATTTCCTGAAGACAGGCCATCCGGGTCGGACCGCCGACACCGACGACACAGGTAAGCTCATCCGCCTTCATTCTCGCCTTCTCCAATGCAAGTCGGACGAGCTTAAGGCATCGGTCCATCAGCGGCTCAATTGTGGCGGCCATCTGCGGCCGCGTGAGTGTCAGGTACGTGGACATGGTGCGTCCTTCCCTGTCAGGTCCAAGGTCGTTGAGGGCAATCGTAACCTGCTCGGTATCCGATAGCGCTTTTTTTGCAATCTCCGCGTGTCGGATGAGCCGTCGTACGAGCGCGTTATAGGCGCCCGCGAGTTTCTGGGAATCGGGCACCGCGAAGTTAGCCGCCAGGGCGGGGAGAAAAATATTCATAGCGACGGCCCGGTCAATATCCTTTCCTCCGAGACGGTTATCGCCGCGATGTTCCAGTACCGCCAGTCGTCCGTTGCGTGTGGAGACAATCGCGATGTCTAAAGTTCCGCCGCCGAAGTCAAATATCAGCCAACGCTGATCCCCGGCGGATGGGTCCGCACCGTAGGCTAATGCGGTTGCTATCGGCTCCTGCAGCAGCGGAACACGCTGGAGACCTGCCTTGACGGCTGCACGCGTGGTCGCCTCACACTGCAGTTGCCCGAAGGCAGCCGGGACTGTTACCACCGCCGATTCCGGTCTGACGCCCGTCTCGCGCTGCGCATCATCAAGCAGCGACTTGAGAATCTCAGATGATAATTCCTCTGCAGAAATGCTTCGTCCGGATGCCGGGAAGGCCAGTTCGTCGGAGAACCCCATCCATCGCTTGAATTCCGCCTGCGTGTTGGCCGGGTCCAGTGTCCACGATTCATACGCCTGCCGCCCCGTTCGAACAGTACCCAGTTCATCCACATGAACCACCGACGGGGTGACAGATTCTCCATCCGCATTGGGCACTACGCTGATAGCACCGCCCACGCAGACGGATATGCTGGAATTCGTCGTACCAAGGTCAATGCCAAAATAGTACTCCATGTCGTGCGCGATCCTCCAATTCGGTTTCTCATGCCTATCACCGCAGCGTCCCCTGGACGGGGAAAGGCCTCGGCGCCGGTTGCGGCTGTTGCGGCTGATAGATGGGCGGGTTGCTGCTTGTCGGCGTCCAATAATGCGGTGCAGCCGGGTAATACGGTGCAGGCGGGTAGTGCGGTGCAGTCGGGTAGTGCGGTGCAGTCGGGTTCATTTTGTAACGAACGGTCCTCTGCAACGGAAACGTGGGTGAATATCTCGTGGGTTGAACCTGATTGGGTTCCCGCAAACCAGCGGGCTGCAATCTTCCGGTCAAAGGTGTTGCTGAGGGAGGAGTATAATGCCATATCATGGGTTGATTGGGCAATGGATAAGTTCCAGTAGATTGTCGCCAGGACTTGCTCCAATAGACAAGAGACGCGATGAGGAGAATGAGTACAATCCGCACCCACTCTCTGCGCCCGCGAAGTGAAAGAAAACGTCTGGGGGTGGATGGCGATTCAGATGCACCTTTTCCAAGCTGACGCCAGTATTTCGCTCTACGGACGTTACCCAGTTTGTACCACGCCACCGACATGTTGCCGGCCATCTTCGAAAATGCAACCTGTACGGTACGTGTTCGGTCCACCTCCGGCGCCTGAAGTTGCAGGAATGCGAAATGGAGGGGAACGATCTCCCGTGTGAGCACGGAATCCAACTCCTGAGCCTTGGCATAGTGTTGCCTTGTGTGGAAGAGGCCCAAGGCACGAACCCGTATATCCTGAATATGTCGATAAATATTATTTTGCATTTGCCTGCACCGAATGATCAAGGTGCGTTCCATCAAGTCCAGCATGCGCTCCCGCAAAACCGCAGTTTCGCTCTCGCCCGCGGCTACAAACTTCGCCAGTCGGATCATGGCCACGCATTGGTTATATTTGCCAAGGTCATATTGTTCATGAATCCATCCACGCATCAGTGGAAGAAGGACGGCCCCCCAAAGCTCCGCAAGGTGATTGATCTCGTCACCGGATGCCGGCTTCTCGAAATGTCCGTCCGCCTCAATCCGCTTGTTCCACTCGATGTATTCACCTGACTTCAGCGTCTCGCTGAAGTCTGCCAGCGCCGATACCCAACGTGAAAAATGTTCAGCAAGATTCGGCGCATCGCAGCTCAGATGAAACAGTTTGGCGAGGACGGCATCATGCTCGGCTGCATACGTCGGCAGAGACATCTCCGCTTCCCCCGCAACATAATCTGTCGGCTTTGAAAACCACAGCAATCGGGCGATGAGGCGATTCCGCGGATTGAGCAGTGTAGCGACCGCCCGATCTACAGCCTGAGCACTGCGTTCAGGCGCCCCGTAGCATCGATAATCCCAGGGCGTTTCATCAATATCCGCCGCCGAAGTCCATATTCGCATCCGTCTCGCAGCCATGTCAATATCGTTCTGACCGGCATCGGGGGGTATCCCGAGAATACGGTATGGATTATTCAATAAATAATCGCGGATTACCTGAGACACTTTCGTAACTTCCTCACCTCGACAGGACCCCAACCCTTCGCTCTTTGACTATCCCCCTCAGTTTACCATATGCCCCCTGCCGCGCGATACCCGGATGGTCAGTTTGCGGCCCGTCGGGAGAATATATCGAAATCTCCAACGCATGCGCCCCCTGCCGGGGACGGGATCAAATCGGATGGCCATCTATTTTGGATGATACGCCAAGATGGCTTTCAAAACCTGCTGGGTAGTGCCTGTCATTCGGGCGTAGTACCAACCCGCCTGCGCTCTTAATCCGTCACTTATCCGCGGGTCATAAAGTACCACGTGCCGCAGTTCTGTCAGTGCGATGGGTTGATTGAATTTGCCCATTACGAGCGCCGCCATAAGACGGACCCGACGATGATGTCGGTGCATATAGGTACCCCAATGAGGGGCAATGAGATTTGCAAAGTCTTTGCTGTGGGGCGAAAGCATGGCCGCCAATACCGCTGCCACCACACCGGGATTAAAGGCGTTGAGCGATCGTTTAATGATCGTCAGATCGCCGGCATGTTTGAGATTGACCAGCATGATGGCGGCGGCAACCGCCCGGCGGTAATCTTGGCCGGTTTGCCCATCGGCGATGGTTGAATACTCAATCAGCGATCGCAGCAGCGTTGATCGGTAGGGGCAGTTGGGCATCCCGGCATAATCAAGACACCAGTTCAAAAACAGTGGCTGTCCCTGCTCAATGAGTTTTCTGATCGGCGCTAGAAAGCTGCGATGTTCACTTGCGAGCGAGGCGGCATCAATAATTCCGCGAAGCAGGGGGGATTGTGTTGATCCAAGCAATGCGATGTCGGACGGTTTGAATTGCGGTGCGTACTGAATCGCGATAAGCCCCAGTTCAATTTTCCGGATCGTTGATGGATGAGTGGTGACCAGTTCGCGCCAGGATGTAACGCCGTAATAATTGTGCAGGTTCAGCAAGACCAGGGCCGCCTGCAATTTCACCGAAAACCTGGAATCGGCAGATTGACTCATGGCCTCGACCCACGGCTCGCAGACCCGCAGTTTTTCGGATCCCACCCGCTCAATGAGTGCTTTCTTGAGTGAATTAAGCCGCAATTCCGGTCGGTGCACCAACTCATTGAGGATGGAAATTGCCTTATGTGTATCCGTGGCAGAGACATTCGCATCAATGAGCTTTAGAGCAGCGAAATAACGCACGGAAGCCCGCGAACTTTCTGTAAGCGTCAGCAATATCTTCGCAACTTTATCCCCCTGATGGCGGTTGACTGCTTCGGATGCCGCCATCAGCCGCTGGCTGGGCTGCGGTGCCGATTGAGCAAGATCCACCAATTGTTCGTCCGAAAGAAAACCGTTGCGCACAATCACGGCGATGGCAAGCGTCAGGATTTTCGGCGCATGGATCTGCATGAAATTCGTAATATTAATCACCCGGGGATTGCGGCTCACATAGTTCGCCGCCGTCAGGCCGGTAATTTTCAGAACCGGATTCTCACTCCGCGCAATCTGCAGAAAATACGGCTCGAGGCGAGCATCATCGGTACCGCGAAGATCTGCAATGATCGTGGAGGTCCCTTGTCGTCCCGTCAGCGCCCTTTCCATGATCGATTCCAGCTTGGTCAGCACCGCCGGATCGGCCGTCGGAAGGCTTTGGGCATTTTTTACCGCCGGACCGGTGGCCGGAGGTGCGCCCCATACCGATGCCTGGCCCATGTAATGTCCGATCAGAATTGCAATTCCGATGCCGATTAAACATCTGACTTCAGCAGCAAGCCGGAGGGCTTGGCCGGCTTTCCGGTGGCCGCAGGATGCGGTCGAAAAATTCAGATCGGTCTTTTCGGCTTTTTTTGCCATGTTTTTCACCATTTTCGCTTAACCGTGTACCAGTTTCAGCATCCAGTATGCCAATGGGGCGGCCAGCAGGGGAGAATCGATCAGATCCAGAACGCCCCCAAATCCCGGTAATATCCCGGAATCCTTCACTCCCGCATCGCGCTTCAGCAGGCTCTCAAGCAGATCGCCCAGTTGCCCGACCGCACCGAGGATTACTCCCGCAGCCGCTCCCTCCCACCAACTGAACTCCGGCGAACAAAACGTCAACAGCGAACCGATGATCGATGCCAATAAAAGGCCGCCAAAAAAACCTTCCCGTGTCTTGGCCGGCGATATCCACGGAATCAGTTTGTGCTTCCCGAATAATCGCCCGAACATGTAGGCCCCAATGTCCGCTCCTTTCACCATCAGCAGAAGCGAAACAATCATACCACTGGAATGAGTTAAACGAATCGGCATGTAAAAGCCGGGCAGTACGCCCAGATAAACAATCGCCAAAAGTGATGCCCCCGCTGAGGCCATGGCGCCATCGACGCGCTGGTGCCGCGAATACATCACAAACGCTCCTACCAGAGCCAGCGCAAGGACCGTTGGTACCAGGTAATGCGGTTTGACCGTGTAAAACCAGTGCGCGACGGTGATGGCGACTGGAGCCGCCCCCTGTGGGTGATGAAGCAGAACCACCGCAAGTTGCTCAAGCCAGGGCCAGAGCATGCATAAAAGGGCCGAGGGTATGCACACTCGCAGAGATATCGTCACATTTTCACTTGCCAGCAATCGACGCATTTCAATGATCGCCAATGGAATAATCAGCGTCATGGTTGCGGCCAGCAGAATGCCCGGGGGGAAAGAATCGTCACGTCCCGGCCATCCGAGGGATTGAGTCTGATCAAAATAAAACATGATCAGCAGAGCGATGCCGAACAGGAGACCGTAAAAAAGACGCAGTTTGAACATGCACAATTCTCAGTACGCGCAAAACAGAGCGAAATCGTAGAGGATTGTGTCCTTGCCGTCTATCACGCAAACACCGGATCCGCAATTCATGGTGAGCAAGCAGGGAACTCACTTCTATCCCCGGGTAACAAAAGAACAAATGTCTCTATCGTCGGCACCTGTGGCTTTATTCAGAAGGTCTCGTGTTTCAGGCTCAATTTGCGGTATGTCACTTCGGCCATATCCCTTCCATGAAGTTTCTTGATTGCAAGGTTGTACCAATGGACAGCTCTTCTGCGAATATTGTATCGTTCAATTCCCTGATAGTCATCGGAAATCATCCACCACATATCACCTAGGGATTTCTGAATCTCAGGAGATGTCGGCATTTTCACATCTTCTGCCGATGCTTGTCGAATTTTGCGGATATCCGAACGACGCAGATACGCGAGACCATGTTTCCAGCGGCCGCTGACAAAACAGAGATATTCTCCGATGGCTTGAAAAGCTTTTCGGCTGCTTTTTCCACCATTCATTGCGGCAACGGCAGCACGGTAGTGCGACCGAAGCGTGGCCAATGCTTTTCGATCTTTCTCCCATGCGGCTATCTGATCCGAATACCCGGCCAGATTCAAATCCGATGCCAATTTTTCCGCATCGCTCAGCAGACGCTGTGCTTGGCGATAATGATCATTTTTCAGAGCTTTGAGAACATCAGGGTCAATGGATTTCAACCCGTTGACCGCAATTTCACCGGCCAGAGCCCGCAGCGGCCTGCGGAAACGTCGAATGGTGTGTTCGCGAGAAATGGCCATCCAATTCCTTGCCATCGCGATGAGTTGCTCTCCGGTCGGAGGATAGTCGTTGGATTCGGTATTCTGGGCCTGCGCAATAGCGATGAGTTTAGGATCGCCGCTTCGAAGCAAATGGGCATCGGCCCGGTTCGCGTGGTGGGTAAAACACGCGAGGAATAATCCAACCGTTGTGTTGGCGGATGGATCGTGAGGATGGTTTTCAAGCTCCCTTTTAGCCCGACGATATCTACCATACAGCGGCAGAGCACGGTGCGCTTTATGCACGATTTTCATCAACGAATTTACGGGCCCGGGGGTACTCGTAACGCCCGCGAGGATTATACCGGCACGAGCCATCTGATCCGCCGACCGGATGTGTGCGGATTCCATCGCCTTGGGGGCATATTCGGCCAGATCACTCAGCAAAGTTTGGGCGGTCGATTCTTGCATATTCCCGAGGGCCAGCATTTGTCTGGTCGCGGTGCCCATCAATCGGTAACGATCGATTTTATATTTGTGTCCCATGGCGACAATGGTTGCAAAAGTTGTTGGCACGTCCAATTGCAGGGGGGCAAGTCGTACAATCAGCTGCATGGCAGCATATCGGAGTACGGGATGATGTTTTCCATGGTCTTTGACCACAAAATGCTGGTACAGGTCGTTATAGAAGTTATACTCCGCCAGATTCGTATCCATCTTAAATTTACGCCGAAAAATGGATTGCAATTTGGCCGCAGCTCGTCTTATTTCTCTGGCAGGTGGAATCGGAAGCCGGTGATCTACCGGCATGGTTAACTGACTTGTCGAACCGCCGCCCCCAGTCGGTTGAGTTGCGGGGGTTGTGTTCTGCGGAGTATTGGATGAACTGCTGGTTGACGCAATCACGCTCGTTGCCGTACCAGAGGCCCAACCGCCGCCAATCGCAATTAGACCGCATAAAAATGCCAATTTTATCGAGCGTTTGACAACAACCTGGGCCCTGTCTGATTTTCGATTCCAGATGGTAGTACTCGTAATATTCGTCTCCTGTTGCATTTTTCTGCCACTGATCGATCCTGTTTGGGGTCTTCACGTCAACTCCGCATCGCGAAGCCCGTCATCTTTCAGAACGTAAACCGCGCCATTTTATTCTCCATATGGCGACTGCTGAGTATTCACCATAACGCACGTCCGCTCGAGTTTACCCGCCATTGAAAACATTCCAAAACAACTTCAATCGGCTGTATTTTCAATTCCACATTCGCCTGCGGTTCTTATATCAGTATAAATGATTGTAGCAATTTATTTTATCTATTTGATATATGGATAGTGCGCCGATATTCTTCTCCCGTTGCTTTGTTCTGATTTGAAAGGAAAGTGAGCAGATGTCGCAGGAAGAAATCAGCAGTCCGATCGAGGAACTCACAACGGAATTGGCGGAATTGACCGGCAGCGGCGCGGTCTCCGGAAAAGTCCTCTGGCCTGCGCTCGCCATGATTGCAGCAGGATCGCTCTGTGTTGCGGGCGTGGCATCTCCACCTATCGCTTTGGGAATGGGTATCGCCATTGCACTGACGATCGATAACCCGTGGCGTCGTCAAACTCATGTTGCTGCCAAGTGGTTGCTGCAAATCTGCGTCGTTTTGCTGGGTTTCACCATGAATCTCCGCACGGTGGTTACCGCTGGAGCCGATGGGGCTGTATTCGCGGCCATTTCCATCGGGGTAACGCTTCTCGTCGGCATCTGGTTGGGGAAAAAATTCGGCGTCGAGCGCAAAGCTTCCCTGTTAATCTCTGCCGGTACCGCGATCTGCGGTGGATCTGCAATAGCGGCTGTCGCGTCCGTTGTTGATGCCGATCAGGCCTCACTGAGCGTCGCAATGGGAACGGTTTTCATCCTTAATGCAGTGGCACTTTGTGTTTTCGTTCCCATCGGGCACGCCTTGGGTATGAGCCAGACGGCATTCGGCACTTGGGCCGGTATTGCCATCCACGATATTTCATCCGTCGTCGCGGCCGGCGCCCGCTACGGTCCCCACGCCCTCACCGTTGCAACGGCCGTAAAACTCTCGCGGGCGCTCTGGATCATCCCGGTGACCCTCATCGTCGCGATGAAGTTTGACGGGGGCGGCCCTGCGGTTCAAGACGCTGAAAAGAAAAAAACTGCGGTCAAGATGCACCACATTCCCTGGTTTATCGGAATCTTCGTGCTCGCCAGTGTGGCTCGAACCTTCATTCCGCAGATACATCCTTTTCACGCCGATATCGATCACATCAGCGCGATCGGCATTGCAGTAACCCTGCTGCTCATCGGGTTGGGACTTTCGAAGGAAACTCTCAAAGCGGTCGGCTTCAAGCCGATGCTTCAGGGTATCCTGCTCTGGGCACTCATTGCCACCGGCTCGCTGATCGCGATCCGATTGGGGGCGTGAAGTAGGGACATTGGCAAATGTCTCACCATGGAGTAGCCTCATGATCCAACACTTCGATACTGGCTTCGATGATGGCGTCGGCGGGCGATATGAACTTTGCGAATGCGCGATGTTCTGTCAGCCCCCCCGACAGGAGTCCGACAATGAGATACACCCAGCCGGGGAAAAAATAGTCCCGATCCAGTTGGCTCGGTTCGGCGCTCGTACCCGGATGACTGTGAAAGATCCCAATGATCTGCAGACCTCGCAACTCAAAGCGCCGCTCGGCCTCCATATACGCCTGAGCATCAATCCGATAGCGATGGGGCAGATCAGATTCAGCGCTGTTATCCATCGCCAGAACTTTCGATACACGGAAATGATCCGCCTTGATATGTCCCGCGAGAAATCCACACACCTCCTGCGCCGGCCCTGCACCCGATGTGTTCATGCACAGGTGTTCAATCTCCGCCAGCGTCTGCCGGGGAATAAACAGTTTTGGAGTCTTGGTCGTCATCGAAGGTATCATAGACGCCAGGCGGAGCTTATTCACGCCGCTGAAAATGCTTGTCAATCGAAATGCTTTCTATTAGGCTCATTGCCCGGCTTTTGATGGAGTATCGCTGATGTCTCGTCCGCCGCAACATAACAATACCGTCCCCTCTTCCAGTTCACTTCTAATAGATACCGATTGGGAAATTCATCCACTTGAGGCGAAAAAATTGATGACGGATGGAAATGTCGTGCTGCTTGATGTAAGAACGCCTGGCGAGTGGGAGGTCGCAAAAATTCAGGGAGCCATTCTGCTTCCTCTCTCGGAGTTGCCACACCGTATTCATGAAATTGCGCACCATCAATCAAAGCCCGTGATCGTGCATTGCCATCATGGTATGCGGTCACTTCGTGCTGTGAAATGGCTTCGGGAGCAGGGTTTTGTGCATGCAAAATCTCTGGCTGCCGGTATTGACGGTTGGAGCCTTTGGATCGATCCGTCTGTACCTCGCTATTGATCCCGCCGCACGCGGGAGAACCACTTCAACCGCGGAGGCCATGCTCCGCTCGATGCCGAGATGGAAGCCGGGCAGGATATCGGTATTCCGACAACGCTCATCGATGTGTTGTCTGATAACTTTGCCACTTCAACCATCGAGTAGACGCATGAGCAGGAAATCGCTAGCATTGTTTTCGTCTCACTGTTCTAACGCCTTGATGCAAGCGAGGTTTTATGTCCGGACGATTTGAATCTTCCCCATTAGCACGGCGGAATTTTGTTAAACTCCTAGGTGCCGCCGCAGGAGTCACCGTTGCGGCCACCTTGGCGGACAAAACCCCTGTCGCTGGCGCCATGGGGAATACCTCCGATCAGGAGCGGCCTATCCGGTTGTCGGCGGTCAGCGGTCTACAAAAAGTGGGTATGGTTAATCCGATGATCGGCACCGGCTGGCATGGCCACATGTTTCCGGGCGCCACGGCTCCGTTCGGTCTGGTCCAGTTAAGCCCCGATACAGCCGGCATCTCCGAGCCACTCTGGAATAAGCGTTGGGATATCTACCACTGGGATCACTGTTCCGGTTATCACTACCCGGATGATACCATTTTGGGTTTCACGCACACGCATCTTCAGGGAACCGGCGCCAAAGACCTTGGAGATGTTTTACTCATGCCGGTGGTGCAGGACGCCAATTGGGGATGGAATGCCGGCCGACCCAGCGGTGAACATGAAGCGCAGATCACGTATCTGGGGCACAATACCGGGTGGGTATCACGCGACGGTGACCACGCCTATGCGTCCCGTTTTTCGCACGATCATGAAAAGGCAAGTCCGGGATATTATGCCGTCGATCTGATTACGCCGGGAGTTCACGCCGAACTCACCGCCACTACACGCTGCGGTATGCATCGCTATTCCTACTCAAATGTACCGGCAGATAAAAAACGCGGTGTCATTCTTGATCTCGTCCACGGACTCGGCTGTACCGTGTATCACGCAGAATTGAATATTGAAAGCCCGACTCGCATCACCGGCAAACGTTTCACACACGGCTGGGCTCCTGATCGCAAAGTCTATTTCGTTATCGAATCTTCCAAACCATTTACCCATCTCGACGTGAGCGTCGATGGTGCCGTTCGTAAGGCGGCGGTGGGGGACCGACTCAGCGGAGTGCAGATGAAGGCCATCTTCACCCACGCCGCAGATGACGACCGACTCACCATTCGCGTGGGTATATCTTGCACGGGTATCAAGGGGGCGAGAAGAAATCTTGCTGCCGAAATCCCCCACTGGGATTTTGACAGCGTCCGGCACAGTACGGAGAAAAAATGGGAAAAAGCTCTTGGGGCCATCACCGCGGAATTGCCCTCGCGAGAACTTTCGGAAACCTTTTATACCGCCGCGTACCACGGCATGGTTGCCCCGGCTACTTTCAATGATGTTGACGGTGCCTATCGCGGAGAAGACCGCCGTAACCATCCGAATCCCGGTTTTACTAACTACACCACCCTGTCCATCTGGGACATTTATCGCGGCGAATTCCCCTACATGATGTTCACCCAACCGAACCGGATCAACGACGTCATCAATACCCTTCTGGTTGATTATCAGCAGCTTAATGAAAACTCACTGCCGGTCTGGCCCCTCTGGGGCAACGAAACCTGGTGCATGACCGGCTTTCATGTGGTGGGGATGATTGCCGCCGCCTATGTCCGTGGTTATCGCGGCTATGATGTCGAAAAGGTGTACGCGGCCATGCGCACCACCGCACTGGTCGGTGCCACCGCCAACAACAATAAGGCGCTGCAGGCGCAATTCCGCTCCCTCGGCTACGTCGCCTCAACGCCCGGCCAGCAGAGTGTTTCGCGCACTCTGGATTTCTGCTACGACTACTGGTGCGTCGGAGCCATGGCACAGATGCTCGGCAAATATGATGACGCCAAGAGGTTCTATAAGCTCTCGCAGAATTACAAAAACCTCTTTGACCCGTCGACCGGGTTTATGCGTGGCAAGCTTGCCGATGGAAGTTGGCGCAAGCCGTTTGAACCGGATCGGGAATACTGGGCCGACTACACCGAATCCGATGCATGGCAGGCGACCTTCAACGTCATGCAGGATGTTCAGGGGCTCATTGACCTTTACGGCAGCGATGAAGCCTTTATCGCCAAGCTTGATGCATTCTTCACCGCACCATCGCGGGTATTCAGTTCTTCGCCGGATATCAGCGGCATGGTGGGACAGGACGCACAGGGTAATGAACCCAGCAATCACATCCCCTATCTTTACCCCTTCGCCGGCGCACCGTGGAAAACCCAATACTGGGTGCGCCGCGTCGCTGCTCTTTATAACAATACGCCCGACGGAATACCGGGTAATGACGACTGCGGCCAGCTTTCCAGTTGGTTTGCGCTCACGGCTCTGGGATTCTACCCCGTCAATGCCGTCAACGGCGTCTATATCCTCGGCAGTCCGCTCGTGCGCCGTGCTGTCATGCGCGACCCGGCGGGAGGGGGAACCTTCAGCATCATCGCCGAAAACAATCGCCCCGAAAATTGCTATATCAAACGGGCGAAACTCAATGGTAAAATATTAGATCGCGCCTGGATTACCCACGGCGAGATACTCGCCGGCGGCGAACTGGAACTTGATATGTCCGCCAAACCGGAAAAAGACTGGGGCCGCGATCGCAAAGTCCGTCCCCCATCCAGTCTGCTGGTTTGACACTCACGGTCGATACGCATTTCTTCTTGCACCGTGGACGCCTATGATCCATCCGTGGCGGGATCACTCACCACCGCTGGATAGCAGAGGAGTGCCATGATGAATGATCGCATTAAGGGAAAAGTGGTTGTTATTACGGGTGCCAGCAGCGGCCTCGGCGAAGCGGCGGCGAAAATGCTCTCGCAAAAAGGGGCCTCCGTGGTACTGGGGGCCAGGCGTGCCGACCGAATCGCAGCACTCGCGGCAGAACTTAAAATCCGTGGCGGCGCCGCGCTGGCGCTTCCCACCGATGTAACCGACCGGAGGCAGGTGCAGTCCCTGGTCGATGCGGCCGTTCAGGAGTTTGGCTGTATCGACGTCATGATGAACAATGCAGGCCTCATGCCGCAGTCCATGCTGACAAGCCTGAAAATCGACGAGTGGGATCGCATGATCGACGTCAACATCAAGGGCGTGCTCTATGGCATCGCGGCGGCGTTGCCGCATATGCAGCGTCGAAAATCCGGGCATATCATCAACGTCGCATCGGTTGCGGGGCACAAGGTCAGGGCGGGCACGACTGTTTACTCCGCCACCAAGCACGCCGTGCGTGTCATTTCGGAAGGGTTGCGCCTGGAAGTAAAGCCGTACAACATCCGGACGACGATCATATCGCCCGGCGCCGTGGCGACCGAATTGCCCGGTACCATCACCGACCCCGAGATCGCCGATCGCGTCAGAAAATTTTATGCCGACGTGGCAGTCGAAGCCGACTCATTCGCCCGCGCGGTGCTCTACGCCGTTAATGAGCCGGATGATGTGGATATTAATGAAATCCTCTATCGCCCCACACGCCAGGAGTTTTAATTTCAATGCTCCCGCACGAAATACGGGGTGTCGGACGGAAGGTGATGGATTGAATATAAAAAATCCCCGCGTTGCAACCCCTGTGTCCGACTCTGGGTGCCGATCTGTCGGCGAAAGAAGCACGCAGCAGAAGCGGGATCGAGTTCGAAGGGGCGCCTCTCTGCAAATGTAGAAACCTGGGCTTGGGATACGCATCCTCACGCAGCGAGTCTCCGCTCCGGTCATGGCACGACAATCACCTGCGGATATTGATGGCTTGCCACCGTGCGAGCCGCCAATGCCGCCGCCAATGTGTTGTACTGGCCGCTTTGCACCAGATAAAGTGTTCGACCACCCACCACGCTTGGCACCACAACGGCGGCGACTCCGGCAGAGCGAAGTTGCCCGACGACCTGCCACGCGGCCGCGCTTATAAGGAACGCACCATACTGAAGCGCGAAGTGATCCGCCTCCAACCGCTGCTCCGCATTACTCGCGGCCGTCGTTCCCGGCGCATCTGAAACGGCCTGAGCCAGCGGTGAGCGGGCCTGATTCCAGTGTCCGCTGTTCTGCAGCGCCGCTCCATATTTGAACAACATCGATGCCGGCGGGGTAGCCCCGTTCATCGAGCTGATGGCGATCTGGTAATAAGACGCCGCCTGGCCATAATGGGCCTTGGCAAACGCCATATCGCCCAAGGCCTTGTTCGCTTTTTCCTTCAGGCTGTTTCGGTGCGTCAGGGCAATGGCGCGATTGAAATCATGGCGGGCACGATGAAACTGTCCCTGCGTCTCGTGCGAAATGCCGAGCAGATAATACGCATCATCCAGTTGCGATCCATCAGGATTGGCGGATATGTATTCCCGGGCGATCTGCGTCGCCTGTGAAAAGTCGCGGCTCTCATAGGCCGAAAATCCCTGCGATAAGTTGACGCTGGGTCCTGACACCGGCTGCTGCGCACAGCCCGCAAGCAGACTCATGCCGACGCCAAGTGTAATCGCTGCCACCCAAATCCCTGATCCGCGACTCATGTTTGATCCTCCTGATCTTTCGCAAACCATAGATTAGGCGTTTACTCATAGGATGTAAATGGATTGCTCATTTATCTCAGGCGGGGGTCCGGGACAAAATAAAGCGGCTCCGACAGGTCGTCGGAGCCGCTAAAGAATCGCCGTAGGGTGCTTTACCTTTACTGGGCCGGTGGTGTATCCGACGAGGCGGGAATAATCGGGTCCCGTTCCTTAAGTCGCGTCGCCTTACCCGTTAAATCTCGCAGATAGTAAAGCTTCGATCGCCGGACTTTGCTCGACCGCTTCACTTCAACGCGTTCAATCTTGGGGGAATGACTCGGAAAGATACGCTCCACACCTTCATTATTCACAATCCGTCGCACCGTGAAGGCATGATTGATTCCATGCCCTTTCTGCATAATCACTGTACCGCTGAATATCTGAATGCGTTCTTTGTCCCCCTCCGTAATGCGGCAATAAACATCCACCAGATCGCCGACATGAACCGAAATCGGACTCTTTCGCAGATGAGCCGATTCAACATGAGAAATGAGTGCTGATTGCATGGTAATCATCCTTTACTGTTACGACAAACTTTTGGTTTCGCCCAAGCATTCCCGCCCATTTATCTACGGGCCGTTTCGCGTGTTATTCCGTCTCGCCCCGGCGTTTTTCTACCGGTGGGGCGCCTGCTCGCCCCGCAACCAAATCCGGCCGCAATTTGGCCGTCAACTCTCCAGCTTTGGCTTTTCGCCACCGGGCGATCTGGGCATGATCTCCGGAAAGCAAAACCTCCGGAACAGACAACCCACCAAATTCCCTCGGTCGGGTGTAATGAGGATATTCCAATCCGCCATCCACCAGATCATCCGTCGCGAACGATTCACTGTGCGGGCTCGTCTGATCACCCAGCACTCCCGGCAGCAGTCGAATCACAGCGTCCAGCAACACCATCGCCGCCAGTTCGCCGCCGGAGAGGACATAATCTCCGATGCTGATTTCTTCGGGCTCTAATATCTGCCCGATCCGTTCGTCAAACCCCTCATAATGGCCCGCGATCAGCAGCAGCCGGGGCTCATTTGCCAGTTCAGCCGCTAATTCCTGATTCAGCCGGCGGCCGCGAGGGCTCAAAAGCACCCGCCGACTCGCAACCGCATCCAGCTTTTCAATCGCCTGCACCGCATCGACCACCGGCTGGCACATGATCACCATGCCGGCTCCGCCCCCATAGGGTCGGTCATCCACTTTACCGTGCGGGTCCAACGTGTAATCCCGCAGTTGATGCAGATGATACGAGGCAAGTTTTTTTTCGCTCGCCCGCTTGAGGATACTTGCGGCCAGTACCCCGTTGAACATCTCCGGAAATAGCGTCAGAATATCAATCCGCATGCGCCGGAACCAAAACCTTACCCGATCCAACGCATTCGCAGGCGCCGTGGGCAAGACACCGCCAGCCTTACGACACGCTTGGCGGGGCGCTATCAACCGCGTTTTTCAGCAGCACTGCCACGGTTTCGCTCGGCTGTGCACCAACCTTAAGCCAATGCTCCACACGCGCTTTGTTCACCACCACCCGCTTCGATGCATCTTTGGTGATCGGATCGTAATAACCCAATTCCTCAATCACCTTGCCGTCACGGGGTGACCGGCTGTCTACCGCGTTAATACGCCAGAATGCCCGATTCTTTCGACCAAACCGCTTGAGTCTAATCTTAACTGCCACAAAAACCTCTCGTTACAAACAGCGAGTAACCCGCCGTACCAACCCGCTAGTGTCGGCCACAGTGCCGATGTCGGCCGTAAGGCAGAATCATCCCGCCCTTTAGCGAATTCAAAATTATATCATACCCAAAAATCCACGCAAACCATCGGTTTACACCTTCAGCCGCCCATCCGCATGCAAAAGCTTCCGGATGGTCGATACGCTGACTTACCCCGTCCCGCGGCAGTAACAGCTTCACCCGGCCCATCACGGCGACCGCTTGTCGGCCTCGTGATCGCAAAGCACGCCCTCGTTGCCCCGCGGTTTGTCCGACGCATGCTTTTTCGGGTTGATGTGGGCCGATACCGGGTCAAAGCCTCCCTTTTGCCACGGATGGCACCGCAGGATACGCAAAAACGCTAGCCAGCTTCCGCGCCATGCCCCGCACTCCTGAATCGCTTCAATGGCAAATTGACTGCACGTCGGTACAAATCTACAGTGTGCCCCGAGCAAACCCGAAAGCGTGTACTGATAGAGACGAATCAGCCCGATGGTCACTCTTCCGGCAAGCGATGAGCGGTGCGGCACGGATTAAAGCCCCCCGAGTAGAGCCTGCAACACCTGCCGATAATCGGCCGTACTCAGAGGCTGATGTGGCTTGACCATGATCAGGATATCCAAACCGTCCGGAAACTCCCGTTGCCCAACGCGGTACGCCTCCCGTACCCGGCGGCGAATGCGGTTCCGCATCACGGCATTTCCGCAGCGGCGGCCAATCGATACCACAATCCGCGTTGCCTCCTGATCGCTGCGCCTGAAGATGCAGGCCGAGAGCGGTTTATGGTGCCGCCGGATCCCCTGATCAAACGCCCGCTGAATATCTTTTTTAGACCGCAATCGCTGAGCCGGTCCAAGCGTCAATCGCCGCGGCTCGGGGCGGCCGGGTTTTGCGGACATGGCTGGCATTGAACCTCCGATTCCTCCGGATTCCGCGTTGGCATCCGCCCGGCGCAGAGGGGACTCGCCGGCCCCGCCATCCGGCGTTTACACCATCGCCGGCGTCGCATGGGCGCGGGCATGATGTTCTGCGTGCGGCAGAGGATACTGGTGCGTAAATTCAACAACCTCGGCATTGATCCGTCCCAGCACCGCCGGGTCGCCGCCGCTCGATGCGGCACGGTCAAACCATTGCGCCACGAGTTTCATCTCCGGCTCGCGCAGGCCGCGGGTTGTCAGGGCGGGGGTTCCGACACGGACACCGGAGGTTTCCGTCGCCTTACGGGTGTCAAACGGTATCATATTTTTATTAACAATGATTCCCGCCTGCTGCAGCCATCCCTCCAGCGCCGCACCCGTCAAATTGGCATCCTTGGCCCGCAGGTCCACCAGCATCAGATGATTGTCCGTCCCGCCCGATACCAGCCGATATCCGCGTCCGATGAGTTCCGCCGCCAGCGTCTGTGCATTCTTGATCACCTGCCGGGCATAATCCTTGAATTGCGGCTCCAGGGCTTCGCCGAAGGCGACTGCCTTGGCGGCGATAATATGCATCAGCGGCCCTCCCTGAAGGCCCGGAAAAACGGCCGAATCAATTTTCTTCGCCCACTCCGCCCGGCACATCGTCATGCCCGACCGCGGCCCGCGCAATGTCTTATGCGTGGTGGTGGTGACAAAGTCCGCATGCGGTATCGGCGACGGATGCAGACCCGCGGCAACCAGTCCGGCAATATGGGCAATATCCGACATGTGCAGCGCGCCGATGCTGCGGGCAATTTCCTCAAAGCCTGCAAAATCCCAAATTCGCGAATAGGCGCTGGCACCCGTAATAATCAACTTCGGTTTATGTTCCATCGCCAGCGCACGCACCGCCGCCAGATCAATCCGTTCCGTCACAGGATCAAGGCCGTAGTGAACCGCCTTGAACCATTTACCCGAGATATTCACCGATTTGCCGTGCGTTAAATGTCCGCCGTGATCAAGATTCAGGCCCATGATGGTATCGCCCGGCGTCAGTGCCGCCAGAAAGACCGCCTGATTTGCCTGCGAGCCGGAATGCGGCTGTACGTTCACATGATCGCAGTGAAACAGCTCTTTGGCCCGCTGCCGCGCAAGCTCTTCCACCACATCCACAAATTGGCATCCGCCGTAATAGCGTTTCCCGGGATACCCCTCGGCATATTTATTGGTAAGCACGGTGCCGGCCGCCGCCAGAACCGCGGGTGAAACGTGGTTTTCACTGGCAATGAGTTCCAGCGTTGAATTCTGCCGATTTTGCTCATCGCGAATCGCATTCCACAATACCGGGTCCTGTGCCTCAATCGGATTCATCAACAGTCTGCCTTTCCATCTTAAAACCACGCACGCATATCATAGCGCCAAACATGTAATTATAGTGCGGAACAGCGATTGGTAAAAATCGGTGTTTGAGGCAGAGATTGGGGGGGTAATGTTTCCGGCCACCTCCGGGACGGCGGATGTCCCCGTGCCGATCTCAGCGGCGAACAACCACCGGATGCGATCACCGTAAATGCGAGCCGGCGGATTTTCTCCACCGGCACCCGCGTCACGTCCATTATGCTGCCGCCACCAACGCCGCCCGCGGTTTGCTCCGATCCGCCGCGCGCGTTATCATTCTCCACAGATATTGAAATGTCGGGGCTCGTATGGTCGCCATCAATGACAAATCAATGCCCGGTTCAGAGGCGAGCCACTGTCGCACGCGGCCGCTGGTGGATAATCTGTATCAGGGGACGACTCCGGATGCGGTGACGGGGCTTTATGATGGATGCGCACGCGATTATTCGCCAACCCTCGGCCGATGGATGGAGCAGGACCCGGCCCAATATATTAGCGGGGCCAACACGTATCAGTTTGTCGATTCCTCGCCGGTGGGGAATGTGGATGCGGCGGGGTTGAAGCTCACGCTTCCGGAGGCACAGAAGATGCTTCGGCCTCCCTGGATAGCGGTAGGCCCTCCGGAACTCGTGTCGCGTACCTATGCTCCGGACGGTCCGGCCCGCACCACAGAATCCGGTTGGATATACAAGACATACACGACGGTCGTACCTGAGAGGCGAACCACCACCTACAGAGAACAGGCGCTGCTCTATGTACCGGGCAACACGTGCCCGGCATACGAAATCTTCACCATAACCCGGGTGCGGCAAGTCACGGAAACCATCGTCGCTAACAACGCCGCCGCCATCCATCAAACGGTCCAACATCTGACTCTAGACGCGGCGCTGGGAACAGCCGTCGGGGCTGCCGCGCAGGCGGTACCGATTGCAGACTTGGGCGGCGGCTTGGTGCTGGGGTACTCGGCCATATTAGCGGCCGAGGCTACCTTCCTCGACGCAGGCGCGAGCAGTGAGGAGGCCACGCCCAGCACGCACTACACAGTGGGCCAAATCATCCAATCTTATGTAGAACCCTGACCAGACTGAGAAAGGTGGTTTTTTTATGTCGTTAGACCTAGACCTCATCAACTTGTCCTCGTCTTTAGCGTTATTTTGCTTGGCGGGCGCCAACTTTTGGATAAAGTTCATTAACGATGACCTCGATTTGGCCGAGTGGGGGGCGGGGCGATGACGGGCACGGATCCGCTGACGGCCTATTTGACGGCCTCGACGAGTTATAGCCTATTCATGGCGTCTGTCGCGGCCATTTTGGGCGTCTCCATGTGGGTCAGGCTTGTCCGGCTCAAGCGACGGATACGGGCCTACATTTACCGGACCGCGCCCAACCCCGGCGGTGCCCAAGCCGAAGGCGGAGCGAACGCACAGGCGTTGGGGCCCGATCCCAGCGCGACTGGCGGCCTGAGCGAGGCCGAGCTCCGCGCGCGGATACGCGAGTTGGAAGCGCAGCTGGCGAAACTGGAGTCCGCCAAGGGCGGCGCAACGGGGGCCGCTGGCGGCGCCGAGGGCACTCCGGGTGGTGGTTGAGCACCGCCCCCGGCGCGTTATGATTCCCCCGGTAATTGCATTTTGAGGCCGGGTTATGGTCGCAGTCAATGAAGCATCAATGAGGGATCGCGGCGCCGGATCGTGCATCCGGCCGGTGACGGGCGTCTGCCGCCCAATGGATCGCAGTGAGGTCGTGGTCAGCCGATGATAACCACCTACACAAAGGTAAACCTTACCGCCATAGGGTTGGCCTTGTCTGCGTTTTTTCTGGGAGCGCTTTTTGATCAATCCTGCGGGCTCAGGCCGCCGCTGTGGCTTACGTGTATACTCCTTGGCCCCTTCGCGCTGATCTACATCATGACCCTGCCCGGGGGCGCCCCGCCCCGCCGTTTCTTTCGCGCTCTCGTCTCAGTCGCGGTCTGCCTGTATCTGCTTGGCTCATTGCTTGCTGAGTGCGTATGTTGCCTGCCACAGTTGAGGCTGGCAGTGCATGGCGGGCAGCATGTTTCAGTTCTGTGGCTCCAGGTGGTTGTAGCGACCGGACTCGCATGCTGCGCCGTATTGGTGCGGGCCTGCGTTATCTATTATCGGCTGGATTGGTACGGGCCGCCGGGGACAAGCCGGTCACGGGACGAGAGGGGGTGCATCTACATTCCAGCGGCTGGCGAGACCTACCACTACGACCTGGGCGACCGCGGTGCCACGGGGCCGCATTCTGACTTCGTTGCCGCGGACGGGACGTGCAGCAGAATTTTGCCCGACGGAAGCTTGGTGACCAAGGATGAACGGACGGTGTGATGTGGGCGACTGGCGATTGCGGAACCAGAAGAGGTACTTGGCACGCAGGGAATTTACGTGGGCGGGGTACCGGCCCCACAGCGAGCAATGGGACCACGACCACTGCGCCTTCTGCTGGCGGAAGTTCGCGGCCTATGGAGAAAGCCTGACCTCGGGGTACGTGACCACCGACCATTATCACTGGGTCTGCAAGGATTGTTTCAACGACTTTCAACGAAAATGCTCACTTAAGCTCGTGCCGGGTGCAGAGAGTCGCCCGGGGCCGTAGCCAGCCCAAAGCGGCCGCTTGTTTCATGATGGGCCAGCCGGCCGTCCGGCGAATCCCGCGTTTGGGGATCCTGCGGGCGGAGCCATTTAGCCCGGATATTTCATCGGTTTTAGCCACAAGCGATCGGATCGCAGCGCCGGAGGTTATTCCGGCCGTTTTTTTTCCGGTTGGCGCAATGGGCGCGTAGTGCTTCCGGCCCCCCCCCCAACTTCTTGTAAACGTCCGGCGGGTGCATCTGGCGGGGATCTTTGCGCCGTGTAGGCTCCGATCTGTCGGTTGGATTTTCAGGGGCAGATTGATGGTGCGGCAATCATGCGGCAGCTTCCGCCCATCGCGCCCGCGCGTTATGATTCTGGCGACGATTCCATTTTGGGGCCGTGTTATGGTCGCGATCAATGAGGTCCTGTTGCGCGAATGCACCGGTGAAGAGTGCGGTGGCGATAACGACATTTGTACGGACAGTCGCGTCCACCACCGCAATGCCGAAAACCGAGCACCGGTAACCCGCAACCATCGCGGCGCCCCAAACCTCGGCCGCTGGATGGAGCAGGATCCGGCCCAATATATTAACGGGGCGAGTACGTATCAATTCGTCGATTCCTCGCCGGTGGGGAATGTGGATGCGCAGGGGCGAACACAGGGGCGACCAGTGGTACGGAAACAACAACAAGACTTTCCACGACTGGGGGCATGATCAGAAAACCGACGGTAGGCCCGATTTTACGAAAGACGAGATCGAAGAGCTCTACAAGGATTGTCTCGACCAGGGAAAGCCCGACGGCGAGTGGCACAAAACGGAGAAACCCAAAAAGAAGCCGGAATGCGATAGCGAGAACGAGGGCAACCCCGATCAAGGGGAAGAGCCTAACCCGGATTATTCAAGGACCGGCGCGGGATTGCGGAGATGGAAGTCGTAAGTGTCGTGTTTGCAGACGGTTAGTCTCCGTGGCCGGACTGAGTTCCGGCGCGCAGTCTGCAAGGGCAGCTTCCATTCGATTTTGGGTACCCATGCTCCATTTCACGCTCTCCGTCTGCCGACTTGTGTGAACCGGAAGCGAGTGGACAGAGTATTAGATTTGTAGTATTCTATCCGGCTGCGATGTTTCGCGGTTAGGAGTGCCTTATGCCTGCGCCACGTTGTCAACCACTGCTCTTCGATTTTCTCCCCTCACGGGAACTGATCGTGGAACGCTCTGCCGGCCAGATCACCTCCGACGCCGGGTTACTCCCCATTCGACAGTTCGACCAGCAGTGGGGCTATACGGAACGTATGGCCGCGTGCCTCCTGGATCCCAAACCCC
>JAKAVA010000097.1 GCA_021827645.1 Planctomycetota bacterium | reverse complement strand
TTATCGGCGAGGTGTCGCTGCTATTTCCCTTCGAGATCTACGCTATCTTCCAGAAGCCTGATATTCTGCGGATTGCCCTGCTTATCGGTAACATCCTTGTTCTGATCTACCTGGTTTATCTGCGGATTAAATCGGCGGTGAAGAAGCGGGCAGGGAAAACGGCAACCGCGTGTGCGACTCTAGCTGAGAAGCCCGCAAAGTGACGACCCGGCCCCACTGAAAGGTGTCGCGGTCGTTGACACTCTGCCGCCGAGTTCGGAGCGACGTATGCGACGATGGATAAAACCCATTTTCAATCGTGAGCAGGTCGGCTTTGACTGGAACCAATTGATCGTATTCTGTCTTGGCGCCGGGTCGATGGTGAGGCGCTCGCCATCCGATGCTGTCGTGCGACGCCGGGATATTTCCGACATGCGAACAATCTTAATCTGCCGAAAATCACGCGCTGTTGCCAAACATCATCAGTTGGTGTAGATAAACGATTATGGGGCTCCGGAATTCGTAGGAACTGCGAATTCCTCCGTGTTTGATTGCAATGCCGCGCGAAGATCTCCGGTCATCAGGGCGGCGATAGGTGACCGGTGCACTGGAGATAATGGCTTTTCAGGGAGTAACAGCATGGCTCAATTTCGTTCGTCCAAAAAAGGAAAGAAGCAACAACAGAAGCGATCTAACATCAAAGGACGGATTCTAGCTGCCACGGTTGTGGGTGCGGCGATCGGGCTACCGGGAATTGCCAGTGCCACCCTGGAGCCCATTTCGGTATCCAGCATCGTTTCAAATATTAACACTGTTAATCTGCTCAACCCCAATGTGCTCAGCGGTACGGTCACCATCAATACGGGCAATGGCGGCGCGCCCACGTTGACAGCAGGCGGCACAACTTACGATGGGCAGTTGGTTTCGCAGGCTAATGGCTCCAAAGTTGCGGTTTTTGCATTTTCGGGGAACGTCACAACCGGCAGCATTTCCGTCACCGGAGGATCATTGCCGGTGGCAATCTACTCAACGGGCAATATGACAGTGGGAAACGTGGCTACGGACGGTTTGGTCGGTGGGACGGGCACCCAGGTCAACAACAGTTCTGGAGTGGCTCCCGCGGGTGGTGCCGCCGGGCCGGGTGGCTTTGCTGGAGGGAAGGGCGGTGCGGCCTCCTATATCGGACTCGCTGGCAATGGTGCGGGACCGGGCGGCGGAACCGGAGGGCCTGTACAGGGGAGCGGCGGTGGTGGCGGCTTCGGCGGTGCCGGTGGAACAGGCTTTGTTTATCCCAATGTGACCCCGGGTACCAGCGGACCAAAGGTTGCCGGTGGAAGTGCCAATGGCAATCTTGCGACCCAACTTGAAGGGGGCAGCGGCGGTGGCGGCGGCAGTGGGCTGGTGGGAAATGCGGGTGGTGGTGGCGGCGGTGGTGGTGGTGCGGTGGCTCTCATTGCCGGCGGACAGATTACGGTAAGCGGTTCCATTCAGGCAAATGGCGGTTCGGGTGGGACAGGTTATTACGGCGGCGGTGGTGGTGCTGGCGGCGGGGTCATCATCGCGTCGCTCGGTTCGGCGGGTGGCACCATAACGTCCACCGGGGCTATTACAGCCATCGGCGGCAACAGTGGCTATTTTCTGCCCGGCGCCTTTGCCGGTGGCGGTGGCGGTGGCGGGCGCATCCTTGAATATTACCGTCAATGGAATGTGAGCTCCGGCGGATTTAATAATTTAAGTGTCGCTGCGGGGACCTACGCCGCCGGCAATGGAGCCTACAATGGCCAGGCCGGAAGCGTCGAGATTTTGGCCGACGCAACTTATATCGCATCGGGGACCTATCTCAAGATCAACGGCACCGGCAGCAATACCACGCTGAAAGACAGTTCCGCGGGTTATTCCATTCCCCTTACATTTGAAACCGGCGCGTTCGCCGTAGACGGCGTCCTGACACTCAACAATGCCTCTCAGACCATCAGCACCCTGAACGGCACAGGATCGGTTGTCCTCACGGGCAGTAACCTTACTTTCGATCCTGCAGTCGGCGTGAGCAGCACATTCAATGGCATCATCTCGGGCACAGGAACAATCACGCTGGACGGCCCCGGAAACCTATTCCTCGCCGGAGCGAATACCTACACCGGCGGCACTTTCGCCGACGGTGGTGTTATCGGATTGCTTAACAGCAGTGCGCTGGGAACGGGCAGCTTGACCATCAGCGGCGGGACTGTATATCTGCCGCTCAATGGCACCAACATCGCCAACAACATCGTCCTCACCAGCGGGAAGACAAATATTATTTCGCCGGCGGCGGTCGGGGGAACGGTCACCCTTGCCGGCGTGATCAGCGGCGGCGGTGCCATGACCGTCAACGGCACCCCTAATGCAACACTGGCCATTACCGCGGCTAATACCTACACCGGCGGGACGAATATCAACAACGGCATTGTGGAAGTCAGCGGAAGCGGCACGCTCGGTGCGGGTACCGTTAATATTAACAGCCCGGGCGAACTTGCCCTGAGCGGTGATAATCTGACCGTGAGCCAGTTGACCGGCAATGGCACCGCATCTCTGGGCACCAGTAGCCTCACCATTGCCAACACCTCTGGAAATACGGACACTTTCAACGGAAGTATCACGGGAACCGGAGGATTGATTGTCGGAGGGTCATCTCCACTGGTTCTTGCCGGAACCAACACGTACACCGGCGGTACGACCATTAACTCCGGTGCCAATCTGCTTATCGCCAGCCAGAGCGCGCTGGCAGCCGGTGCGGTAATCAATAATGGAAATTTCGGTCTTACCGGAGGTTTTACCAATGCAACCATCGCTGGAAATTACACCCAGGGAGGCAGCGGCGTATTGACGACACGTCTTTCCGGCTCGTCACCCGGGCAGTTTGATCAATTTCATGTGACCGGAACGGCGTCGGTTAACGGTGCACTTAATGTTGTGCTGCTGAATCATTATGATGCCACCAGCAGTCCCACAACCATAGCGGTTCTCACTTCCACCGGTAGTTCGACGGGCAATTTCAGTAGTATCAATCTGGGAAATCATCCGATTAATCTCTTTGCCAGCAGCGTGGACACCGGTAACGGCATCAATCTGATTTTTACTCTGCAGCAGCCGTCACTGGTTCCATATGCGTTAACACCGAATCAGATTGCTGTGGCCCAATATATTGACTCCAATGACGGATATCAGCATCTGTCCAATCCATCGCCGGCATACCAAGAGTTGATCAATGCCATTGACAGCTCCTATTCTCAGGAAATCCCTGGGATATTGGACATGCTTTCTCCGATTGATCTTCAGGCATTTCCGCAGGTGGCGGTGCAGAATGGGATCAACCTCGATCAGACGATCAGCAGCCATCTTCAGAATCTGGACGCGGGTGCGACGGGCTTTGACAGTTCAGGCTTCACGATGCTTGATCCGGGTCAGCAGGGCGGCAGTTCGCTGACGTTAGATCAGATGCTGCACGATCAATCCCGCATGGTGACACTTGACGCCGGTCTGCCGTCGTATCTGGGGTATTCGGCCGCCAATCCGTACAGTCCATCTGCCGCCGGTAGCCAGAGATGGAGTGCCTTTATCACAGGAGCGGCACAGTTTGACAGCTATTCGGACACGAGTTCGATTGGCAGTTCCAATGTTACCACGGAAAATGCCACTCTCGGCGCCGATTATGCCTTTTTCAAGTATCTCTCGGTGGGTGCCTTTTTCAACTATGACCACAGCGATATCAATCTGGACAGCTTCGGCTCCACTGGCACTGTCAATGGTTATACGCCCGGCGTGTATGCAGATCTGCATGGATCACACTGGTTTCTGGACGGTATGGCAGCGTACACGTACATGGATAACAGCGAATCACGGAATATAGCCGTCAATTATTATTCCGCCACTGCAAACGGGAATTTTTCGGGTAACAGCTACAATGGGGCATTGGATATGGGGTACCGGCTTTATTCGACATCTCAATCGCCGTATTCACCCTTGAGCGGCTGGACACTGATCCCGATGGTCTCACTGGGGTACACGCACGCCGATTACAACAGTTTCAGTGAAACCGGAGCCGGGGCGGCAGGGTTGAATGTAAGTTCGATGAGTGCGGATTCATTCCGATCGATGCTCAGTGCAACGTTCCTGTATACGATTCACCTCTCGCCCCAGTCAACCTTGGTTCCTGGCATATTATTGGGTTGGCGGCATGAATATCTGAATAATTCTCAGGGTATTACCGCCCAGTTACAAGGAGCTGGCACGGGCAGCTTCACGGTGAATACCGCCTCACCAGTGCGAGATGTGGCGGTTATTGCTCCGTCGCTGAATATAAATTTCAATAAGAACATAAGTGGTTTTGTGGATTATGAACTGGATCTGGGTTCCAACAAGTTCCACGCCCAGCAGGTATTTGCAGGCCTGGCCGTTTCATTCTGATATGCGGCGTATCCCAGTTTTGCTCCAACGCGGATCACGAGAGGATATAAAAAAAGCGGCCGACCATCAGGTCGACCGCCGAAGTATTCGTAAGTATTTTGCTCGCTAACCGGCCGCTTGAACCGGTTGATTTTGTTAAGCTACGACGGTCTTACGTCGACGCAAACCGAGTAACGCAACCGCGCCGCCCAGACCGAGGAGCCCGAGCGAGGCTGGTTCCGGCGTAATCACCGATGCCGTCGAGAGATTGGTAACGAGCAGTCCGCCGTTCACCACCGCATTGCTGTTGAGGTCCAGCGTGTAGGAATTCGTTACCGATACGGTATCGCTCGGGGTAGCCAGATTGACACCCGAGGTGTTGTAACTAACAGACGACGATGGGGAAACCCCCGGCAGCGTGTTAAGAGCTAAGGCGCCCGAATCTTGGGATGTAGATAAACCGGAGGTCTGCGATACCATGCCATTAAAGTCAATGGCTTGTGAATTTGTTGCACCGGTCGACGTTGCGGAACCCGATATCTGCATCGACTTAAAATTAGTACTGCTTGACCCGGTGCTGAAGCCGTTTTCAGTGATAGAAAATGTAATGGGGGTGGTCGCACCGCTTGTGTCGGTTACTGAACCGAATTGTGTGGAGAGTGAACTTCCGGACACCGTGACAAAAACACCACCATAATCGAAGTCATCAAACGAGCTAGCGGCAGCGGCATAAGTACCCGCGCCGAATAAGGTAGATACACTCGTCAGCGTCACAGTCGTCGATGCACTCCCTACCGAAATAGTCATGGTGGGGTTTGCAAACGCCGATGGGGACGCAAGAGCCGCCACACCGATTGCCGCAATTCCAATGGAGAGAAGTTTATTGAAGTTATTCACCGTAGAGCCTCCCGATAACAACCACTGCGGCGACAGCGATGGGAACACCCACATACAAAATGGGCAGATAACCCTGCTGCACGCCCCAAAAAAGTGTCAACGTACCTGAAGTCCCGAGCTGAAATCACCGACATATTTTCGGATCAGCACTGGGAACCCGACTTGCTCTAACGATTTTCCCTCACTCCGAGTATAATAACTCATCATTTATCGAATGTCAAATTTTGCCGAGATTTTGTCGGCATCAGCCAAGCGATAAATCATTTTCCAAGACTGCTGCGACGGCGTAAAGCCAGACCCGTAACCGCAGCTCCAAGCCCCAGTAGGGCGAGGGATGCCGGCTCGGGTGTGATGATGGATGTGGTTTGCAGATTGGTAACCATCCCACCCATGTTCGCCACAACACCACCACCGAGGTTGAGCGTCCACGTGTTGGACACACTTACTGTCGAACTGGGCTGTGTGAGATTGATTCCATTGGCGTCATAGGCCACTGAAGAGGATGGCGTATAAGGATTCGTCGTATTCAACGCCAGAGGAGTAGAATCTTCCGAGCCGATTGACGAGCCTCCGGAATTCTTTACCACGGAACTAAAGTCAACCGTATCAGAACTGGTCGCACCCGTAACAGAAATTGATCCGGTCGGCTGCATGGATAGAAATGACGATGTCGTTGAGAGACCGCTTTCCGTGATAGAGAACATGGCCGAGACACTGCCAGTATTCTGATTGGCAATATCAAAAAAACCTGTGCTTAAAGCATTGCCAGTCGTCTGGGCAACGATCGGCCCCCAGCTTACGCCACCCACACTTCCCGGGCTCGCATCATACGAACCGGAGCCGATCGAGCTGAACGTCAGGGTTTGTGTTTGGTTGCCAACAGTGACCGTTCCGGTCAACTGAATACTGGCGTAGGTGGCCGGAGCGGCTGCCAGCGCAAAAGTTCCTACCGCTGCAAACAACGCTTTTTTCATGATGACCTCCCAAAAAACAGTCAATAACCATTGACACAACGCGATTAAACCCAAAACCGTATCAGGTCAAAGTCGCATAATTTTTTTGTAACTTCTTTTGTCGTGTCCTCGAAAGACTTCGGAACAGTAGAAAATACTACGATCCGAAACGCGTGGACACGACCTAAGACTTGCTCAATCTCGACCCTTTTCGAGACTGTGAAGAGTGTAATCCCATAACTTCCTCTTGTCAAGGGAAAAATTTAAGTTTTTTTCTTTTCTCTTGCGGCAGCCTCAATGCGTGCGGTCAATAGAACTTCTTAGCCATGATGTCGGCAGACAACTTTTCATTCGTTCGACGTGCTTACCATCACGCAGAAATGGGCAGCTCAATATGGATCGCGGAAGCGGGAATACGGTGGTGACCCAATATGATGGGAACTTCAATTGGCAACTAATGGTCGGTGAATGGAACCCTTTGTTTTATCCCGTGTTATATCACTTGGGTCGGGAGTCATATCCGAAAATACCTGCTGCGGGTAGGCTCGCTGAATCGCGGCCTCGACTAAACCAAGAAAGAGAGGATCAGGACTTAGCGGCCGGCTCGTCAGGCACGGGTGCGCCTGAGTTCCAACAAAATAGGGGTGAACCGAAGATGATAGTTCAAACATTTGCATGATCGGCTGGTTCGGCGCATGACCGCTGAAAATAAGTCCATGCTGTTCCAACACTGGGATATATCGCGGTTCGACCTCATAACGGTGGCGAAATCGCAAACGAACCGTCGGGTGATCTCCATACAGTCGGCGGATGAGCGTATCGGGCTTGAGGACGACATCCTTTCCACCGAGGCGCATATTGCCGCCGAGACCTTCGATTTTCTTCTGCTCCGGCAGCACATCGATGACGGGATCTTTGCAATTCGGGGCAAATTCGGTGGTGTTGGCGTCCGCCAGACCACACACATGGCGGGCGAATTCAACCACCGCCATCTGAAAGCCGAGACAGATGCCCAGATACGGCACATGATTTTCGCGGGCGTATCGAACGCATTGAATTTTTCCCTCGGCGCCGCGCACACCGAATCCGCCGGGCACGATGATTCCGTGGCAGCCGCGGAGATGTTCCACCACATTGTGGACATCGATTTCGGTGGTATCGAGCCAGCGCAGATGGATATTGCAGCGGGTATGGACGCTGCAGTGTTCGAGCGCTTTGTCAATACTGGCGTAGGCATCGCGAAGGGAGGTGTATTTTCCGGCAATGGCTATAGTAATATTTTTTTCTTTAGGCTGCTGCAGTTTATCAATAAACGACTGCCACGTGCGCCGGGCCCTGTCCTCCGACCGTTGGTTGACACGGTCATGAAGGTTCAGAAGCGTAAGGACCTCGCGATCCATCCCCGCCTCGCGCAGCATCTCGGGGACGAGATAAATGCTTGCCACGTCATGCATGGAAAACACGCGGCGCAGGGGAACATTGCTGAACATGGATATCTTTTCACGCACCTTGTCGCTGACGGGGCTGGGACATCGACAGGCGATAATGTGCGGCTGGAGGCCCGCCTGCATCACCTGGCGCAGCCCGAGTTGTGCGGCCTTGGATTTCTGTTCGCCCAGCGACTGGGGTTCCATGATATAGGTCAGCGCCACGACGCCGACGGCTTCCTCTCCCTCTTCATACGCTAATTCGCGAATCGCCTCGATGAAGTACCCATTTTCGTAATCTCCCACCGTCCCACCGACTTCGATGAAGACAATATCGGCTTTGGAATCCACGGCCAACTGGCGGAGTGTGCGTTTCACCTCGCCGGTGACGTGCGGAATCATCTGGACATCGCGTCCCAGATATTGACCGTGGCGTTCCCTTTCCAGGATGCGAGTGAAAATTTGGCCGCTGGTGGTGAAATTTCCGCGGCTCAGATTTTCGTCCAGCATGCGTTCATAGGTGCCGAGGTCCATGTCGGTTTCCATGCCGTCATCGAGCACAAATACCTCACCGTGGCGATAGGGGTTGAGCGTTCCCGAGTCGATATTGAGATACCCCTCCATTTTGATGGGGGCAACGCGAAGGCCCTTGTCCTTGAGAATTTTGGCCAGACTGGAGGAAAATATCCCTTTGCCCAAACCACTCATGACCGTGCCGAGCACGACAACATATTTGGTGCGTCCTTTTACGTAGCCGGGAGGGATCAGGGTGAAAAACTCAGTTTCCTGGGTGGTGTTTCCGAGGGAGGCAAGCAAATCCTGCTGAACGTCTTCATTCATACACAACCATCCTTCGGGGCAGTAATTTATCCGAATTCAGTCCCGGCGCAAAGGCGGCCCGGCACGGAGCGGCGAATCATCTGCGTTAATTTCGCCACGAAGCGGTGCGTCCTGACGGCGCAGATTCTGGCTCGCAAGAACGTGCCGCCGACGGCACGCGATCAGAGCTTGCGGAGTAATCGCGTGGAAATTTTTTTCTCCAGCCCGATATCACGTCCCACGCGCATCCAAAATCGTCCCGGTGTTGTGGGGGATGCGAACTGCGAGACCAGGGGTTGCGGATTGGCGCCGAAGGAGGATGACCCCAGAAACGCCACTCCGGTAACGCCTCCCTGCGGATTTTCTCTCTGTTCGACGAGCACTTCAATGGATATCCGGTAATCGCCTGACTTATCGCGCACCGGCGCAATGGCAATTCGCACCAGCCGCCGGAAGGTGTTGATGGTTCCCTCTACAAGAGAGTGGAGACTGGTGGCGTCGGGGCGCCAGAATTGCAGTATCTCGGGCCCGGTTCGAGGATAGGTGGTGATCACTCCCAGGTTGTAATCACGCCAGTCGATGCGATATCCCATATGAATCAGCGTGCGTACCGCCTGATGCCAGACATGGTCGTACGTTTCATCATTGATGGTCACCACGGTGGCATTTTTGACGTTGAGAAACCAGTGTGGCGAGAAGGGCGATATCTTTGCGACCTCGGTTTTCGCCAGCGGCGTGGATTTGATTTTGGGTGTGGCGTTGTATCTGTTGGCCCAGGGAGGCCCGATGGCGGCTGGGTGCAGCGGAGTAATATCGGACCGGCATCCCGCCAGCAAGCCACAGCCGCACAGCAGCACCCAAAGGCCCCTCTGGCGGGCGGCCGTGATGATCCTAAGAGCAGGAATATTACTTTTATAGTATAATTTGATCATCAGGTTCACGCCTCGCCGTGGAGTTTCATCAACCGCGGGCTGAGTTGCAGCATGAGTTCAATGCGTTCAAAGTGCATCAGCCATTCGGCCGTATCAGCCCGGATTGCGTCGGTCGGCGCTATTTGGAGTCCCGTGCTGCAACTGGCCCCCTGGCGCGAGGCCACTTTGCGCCGATATGTCGCCAGGGTGCGTTCACCGAATCGCTCACATTCATGGAAGTCTTCAGAGAGAAATACCAGCACCGGCACGCGCGGGCCGCCGCAGATGGAAAGTTCATTGGCCAGGCGGGTTCCCATGTCCTGAGCCTGCGGGAGGAAGTTACGGTCGCGGTGGACAAAACGCAGATCAATCGTGGAGGTTGTCTGCGCGATGACCTGAAAAATCGGACATGCGTTGACGCAATCACCACACCAGACGCCAGCGAGACAAATGACAGGCATTTTTCTGCGGAACCCGGCAAGAAGTGCCTTCTGCTCGTCAGACAGATGAACCTGAGCTGCGAAATCCGTCCATCGCTTTTTTTCGTCTGCATTGGCGTAGGTAGCCAGGAAGCGATCGTAAGGTAAAGCCTGATCAAAAACGGACTTAAAATCAAAAGCCATGGGATTCCTCCGTGCGTAAGTTATCCGGGTGATTCCATATTTTCGGCCTGACGCGATTCAGCATAATCGGCGGCGGCCTGCACCAATGCGTTAAAGAGCCGATCACCCGCCGGCCCCGTCAAATTTTCGGGATGCCACTGCACACCGATACAGAACGGGAGCGAGACATCCTCAATCGCTTCAATAATACCATCTGCCGTCCATGCTGCGAGCCGAAGATTTTTCCCCAATCGCCCAATGCCCTGGCGATGCCGCGAATTGACTTCCATGCGGGACTGTCCGCAAATGGAAGTGAGTTTGGCTGCAGGCTCCATCTCCACCTGATGCCATGCGTTTCGATCGCCGGATATGGCCGGATCGGAGGAATGAGGAAGCGAATGGGGCCGCGGATATTCGGGGATGTACTGAATCAGATCGCCGCCACGGAGCACATTGAGCGTCTGACACCCCATGCAGACGGCCAATACGGGCATGGCGATTTTTTCGCATGCGGCAAGCATGGCCAGATCAAATTTCTGCCGCAGGCGATCACTTTCCCGGGTACGCGGGTGCGGCTCCTGATGATAAAGCTGCGGATCCAGATCATCGCCACCGGGCAGCAGCAGGGCCTGGATTAAATTCAGATAGCCGCTGCGGACTTCCGGGTGATCCGTCGCGGGAAGCAGCACAGGTAATCCGCCGGCCTTTTCAACGGCAATGCGATAGGTGATGGGCAATTTGTAATAGCTGGAATTATTTTCCAGATCACACGCAATGCCGATGATGGGGCGAAATGTCATACTATTGCCTTGCACGGTGCCTCAGATAAAGCGCGGCGACTGCCGCCTGAAACAGGGCCCCCATCGCTAACCAGAGAATGGCCCAGAGCATCGTATCAATTCTATCCAGCCACCAATATTTATCCTTGGAGGGCAAAATGTTGAAGTATAAAATTGCATCCCAAATGCCGAGCCCAAGAAGCAGAAATACGATTCCCTGAATTAACACCGCCAGCATCAGCGACATGGAAAAGTCCGGCATCTGATGATGCCGATGTGCATTTTGCATCTGCTGCGCAAGGGTATCGACCGATGACTTCAGATCCGGCGCAATGATCGCTTCACTGATCTGCTTGCGCAGACGCTCGGCCAGCGCATCGGCCATGGCGTCCACAGTCTGGGCGGACAACGTACCAACGGAATTTTCCGCGGCAGCGGCGCTTGAACTCGGCACATCCGGCAGGCTGGAGCCGGTTTCGACCGCAGGAAGTGCGGCGGCATGCGGTTGGAGATTATTCTGCTCACGGACAATGATGCGCGCCGCATCGGCCAGCGAGCGCACGATAAAGTGCGGCGTGACCATCGTTTCATCCGGGGCCGGTTGAGGTGGATGATCCGGATCACCGATCAGAATGGTACGGCAGTTCACAGCCGATCCGGCGGCAATATCCCGCTGCATGTCGCCGACCATCCAGCAACGTGTTAAATCGAGGTCAAAATCCGCCGCTGCAGCCTTAAGCATGCCGGGTTTCGGTTTGCGCCATTGATGATCGACTTTATATTCGGGAACAACGGCGTCGGGATGGTAGGGGCAGTAATAGCTGGCATCGACGTGCGCACCCGCCTGTTCGCGGAGTTGACGGATCATTTCCTGGTTAACGGCCTCGACAGCGGCTTCATCAAATAGCCCCTTGGCGACACCGCTTTGATTACTCACCACAATAATGCGATATCCCAGCCGCCGCATGGAGGCAATGGCCGCCGCCGCTCCGGGAAGCAGACGCACTTTGGTGGGGTCACCGAGGTACCCATCATTGGCGATGATGGTGTTATCGCGATCCAGAAAAACGGCCTTATCCGCCATGGCAAAATCCTCAAAATCATGATTCGGCTGACGCAGCGGCCCGCTCTATGGTAGCCGAACTGCTTCTGCCGGCCAGAAACGGTGCGAGCACCACCCGGCCTCCGTGCATTTCCACCCATTGCCGCCCCACCACGGGCTTGTCGGCATAGTCGGCGCCCTTGACGAGAATATCCGGCGTCACGGCCTGAATCAGCGACTCGGGCGTCGGATCATTGAAACTCACCACGTAGCTTACCGCCTCAAGGCCTGCGAGTACGGCCATCCGATCATCCAACCCATTGATCGGCCGAGTGGGCCCTTTGAGCCCGCGTACGGAAGTGTCACTATTGACGCCCACCACAAGAATATCCCCCTGCCGACGGGCAAAGTTCAGATAGCTGACATGACCCGCGTGGAGAATATCAAAGACGCCATTGGTAAACACGATCTTTTTTCCTTTGCGGCGTTCGGCGGCTAAAACGGCGAGCAGTTTCTCCAGCGGGAGATTTTTCATGTGATCCGTCCCCATCATCATCCGGAGTTCAGTACCGATTTCCTCCCGGCTGATGGGGACGCAGCCGAAGCGTTCAACTTCCAGCCCCCCCGCCACGTTGCCCAGATCCACGGCATGTTCCCATGAAATACCGTTGGCCACGGCCATGGCCAGCATGGCCAGCACCATATCGCCAGCGCCGGTGACATCATATACCTGACGTGGACGCGTGGGGTGGTAGGAACCGTGATGATTGTTCGCCTGCATGTACATGCCGTGGCGGTCCAACGTGAGAATGCACCGGTCAAATTGATGCATCTCGATCAATTTCGTCGCCAGTTTCGGGGCTTCCTCCTCAATGGAATCCATTTTTATGCCACTGGAGAGTTCGGCTTCCGTCCGATTGGGGGTAACGGCATGGGCGCCGGCATATCGGGAATAATCTTTTATTAACGCGGGATCAACGAGCACCGGTCTGCCCATCCGCCGTGCTTCAGCGATGATAAACTGACAGAGCCGGTGATCCAGCAGCCCTTTGTTGTAATCTTCAATACATACCAGCGCGATGCGGGCGATGAGCGGGGAAAGCACGGATTCGAACTGGCGAACCGTTTCATCACTTACCGGGTCGGTCACCTCGTCATCAAGCCGGAGCATCTGCTGCTGGTGGCGATGCTGGGCGAGGCCGATGATGCGCGTCTTGCAGGAGGTGGGTCGGTCGGGCAGCGGGATAATCGCGCCGGTGTCCACGCCGGCACTGCGGCAGAGTTCACACAGGCGGTGGTGTTGAGCGTCCTGACCGCAGATTCCGGCCAGGATTGGCCGGGCGCCCAGCGCCGCCAGAAACACGGCCACATTGGCCGCACCACCCACCTGCGTTTTTTCATCACGACGCCGAACCACGGCCACCGGCGCCTCGGGCGAGAGGCGTTCGGCATCGCCGAAAATGTATTTATCCAATATGAGATCGCCGACCACCAATATTTCCGGTGATCCAAATTGCTCGACTTCCCGAAGGAGTTCGGCAGCGAGAAGAGAATTAAGCATCCGTCTTAGCTCCCGATACCGGTTCCTGCCACGGTGCAGGCTCCGCCGTCGTCAAACCTGCGGCGGCTCGCAGCATATCACGCCACACCTGCGCCTGAGCACCGGCGACATAACTTTCGATACCCAGATAAACCAGCGGCACGGGGGCCTGATATCCTTTCAATTTGACGAAATCTTTAAGTGTCGTGACCCAGATATCGATCCCACGGCGGCGGGTGACATCCTCCAAGGCGGCAAAATCGCGTTGGAAATCGTAGTGGTGATGATCGCCAAACCAGCACCCGGCAACCGGTCTGGCGCCCGCAAGCTCGAGGGTGTTGAGGAAATTTTCTGGGTTTCCGATTCCCGCAAATGCCAGCACCCGGCGACCGCAGAGGTCCCACCGCGCACCGTGGGAATCATAGACACCCGTGACGCGCAGCCTCTGTTGGAGAATATAGCGTGGGCCGACATATTGAGACAGCAATTGTGCTGCAATATCAGCGAGATCCTGGGGGATCTGCTCGCAGCGGGTCAACATGACATGAGTTGCCCGCGCCAGGGTTTCGGGGGGCTCCCGCCACGTGCCACGCGGAAGCAGCCCGGGGATGCCGAACGGCCGGGTCGCATCCACCACCACCAGATTCATCGTGCGCGAAAGTCGCCGATGCTGAAATCCATCATCCATGACGAGCACATCGGCATCATGCTGCGCGATGGCGGCCTTGCCGCCCCGCACCCGGTCCGCATCTACGATGACCGGCACATCGGGACATTCATGGCGAAGCACCAGCACTTCGTCGGATTCCCCGCCGGGAAGGGCCTTGTAGCCGCGTGTCAGGACTGCCGGTCGGGCCCCCATGGATCGGAGCTGCCGGGCGATCATAATGACAACGGGTGTTTTACCGGTTCCGCCGGTGGTGAGATTTCCGACTGAAATCACAGGCACCCCAAGCCGATGAATGTTGATCAATCCCCGGTTGTACGCCTGGTTTCGAATCGCCATCGCGAGGCCATAACCCAGAGAAGCGGCGAGCAGCGCGCCACGGGCCACGGCCGGAACACATCCGACCGCCTCGCCGCTGATGACGCTGTTATAATATTTTTCCATTATGCTGGCCTCCGGCCCGCCAACCGTCGCGTGCCGTCATCCCTGGACGACAAGATTGAGCATCCGACCTTTCACGTATATGTGCTTTTTCATCGGCCGCCCCGCCAGACGCGATTGAATCCGCTCATCCGCGAGCACCCGAGCCAGCACCTCGCCGTCCGCCCACCCGGCGTCAATCATAACGCGCCCCGCCAGTTTGCCGTTGATCTGAACCGGCAGGTCGACTGTATCATCGGCACACAGCGATTCATCATATTCCGGCCAGGGCAACTCGGTCAGACTCCGGGCTGCACCGGTAAGAATCTGATGCAACTCCTCCGCCATATGCGGGGCGAAGGGCTCAAGCAGACGCACAAACGTCAGCATCTGATCGCGATCAAGCGTCTCCGGCTTGCCGAGAAGATTATTAAATTCCATCATGGCACTGATGGCGGTATTGAATGAAAGCCGTTCAATATCCTGCGTGACTTTGCGAATGGTGCGATGAAGCGGACGGAGCAGCGATTCCCGTTCCTCCAAGGCCGCACGGGTCTGTTCTTCATTGAGCGGCTGGCCGCGAAGGTAATATCGGCCGCTGCGATGTTCCACAATTCGTGACGGAAAATCGGCGGCTCCGGCCAGATGTCGCCATACCCGCCCCAGAAATCGGTAAACGCCCTCAACCCCGGCCATGCTCCAGGGCTTTACCTGCTCCAGCGGCCCCATGAACATTTCAAATAATCGCAGGCTATCTGCGCCGTAATCACGGATCACGTCGTCCGGGTTAACAACATTCCCCCGCGATTTGCTCATTTTGAATGATCGGGCATCCACCCGAATTTCCGGTTCGGTCTTGAGGACCGCCACATCCCCCCGCCGCTCGACCTGATCCGGTTCGACGGGCGACGCATACACTTCAGCGCCGTCCGATCGGCGTCTGGATACAAACTGTACCTTGCCATCCGAGCCCGGGCGGCTGGTCCATTCCGGGTCGACATCATCCATACTTACCGGCTTTCCGGCGGCATCCCTGAAGAGCGTGTATTCCGCCTCGCCGAGGATAAGCCCCTGATTGATGAGCTTTCGGAACGGCTCGGGAGAGGAAACCAGGCCGCGATCAAAAAGCACCTGATGCCAGAAGCGGGCGTAAAGCAGATGCAGAACGGCATGCTCCGCCCCGCCGACGTACATATCCACACCCGCGGGTGATGACATCCAATATTTTTCCACTGCCGGATCACACAATGCACCGGTATTATGCGGATCCAGATATCGCAGGTAGTACCAGCAGGAGCCGGCCCACTGCGGCATGGTATTCAGCTCGCGCCGCGCCGCTATCGCTCCGGCAGTGCCCGGCGGCACAACACGGGCGCGGGGATTTTCGGCCGGGCCGATGAGTTGCACGTGTACGTGGCACCACGCCCCCGCCTTGGAAAGCGGCGGTTCCATGGTCTGCGTCGGCTTAAAATCGGTCATTTCCGGCAGGCGAAGCGGCAACTCGTCATCGGCAAGCGCGACGGTGGTCCCGTCGGGCAGATGCACAATCGGGAATGGCTCGCCCCAGTAACGCTGGCGTGAAAAAAGCCAGTCGCGGATGCGATAGGTTACTTCCCGGGAGCCGATCCCCTTGGATTCCAATATTTCGCAGATTTTATTTTTGGCTTCATCTGTCGCCAAACCATCGATCCACGGAGAATTAAACGCGATACCACCTTCGGTGAGCGGCAATTTTGGCTCGGCCCCATCGGCCGGACGGACAACCGGGCGAATGGGAAGGCCGAACAACTGCGCAAATTCAAAATCCCTCTCATCATGGGCCGGGACCGCCATGATGGCGCCGGTTCCATAGCCCGCCAACACGTAGTCGGAGATAAAAACGGGAATGGAATCGCCATTGACGGGATTGACGGCATAGAGGCCTGTGAATACACCCGTCTTTCGCGTGTCTTCCTGGCGCTGGCGTTCCGACCGTGCCGCCGTGGCGAGCTGATAAGCCGCGATGGCGGCTCGGGGCGTCGGGGCGGGATTTTGACCGCGCCATGTTTCCGGGGTGCCTGCGGGCCACGCAGCGGGGATTTTGACATCGGGCCCGCAGAGATTCACAAGTGGATGTTCCGGTGCCAAGACCATATACGTTACGCCGAAAAGCGTATCGGGGCGGGTGGTAAATACCTCCAGATGCTCGCCCGCGACCGCAAATCGGACGCGGGCGCCCTGCGATTCGCCGATCCAGTTGCGCTGCATCAATTTTAATGATTCAGACCATTCCAGCGCGGCAAGCCCGTCAAGCAATCTGCGGGCGTAGGCCGTGATGCGCAGCATCCATTGCCGCATGGGACGCCGCTCCACCGGAAAACCGCCAACCTCGCTTTTGCCGTCGATGACTTCTTCGTTGGCCAGAACGGTTCCCAACGCGGGGCACCAGTTGACCGGAGCCTCGAGTTGATACGCCAGTCGATATTTTTCCAATATGCGCCGCCGGTCCGCATCTGAAAGCGTTTTCCACTGCACGCCGTCGGCGGGTTGTCGGCGGCCGCTGCTGAATTCTTCGATTAATTCGCTGATGGGCCGGCCGCGGTTCTGCCTGTCATCGAACCAGGTATCGTGGAGAAGCGTAAAAATCCATTGAGTCCAGCGGTAATAGCCGGGATCGGTGGTATCCACCTGCCGCTGCCAATCATACGAAAAGCCGATGGCCTGGAGTTGCGATCGGAATCGCTGGATATTTTTCCGTGTCACCACGCTTGGGTGGGTATCGGTTTTGATGGCGTACTGTTCGGCGGGAAGTCCGAAGGCATCCCACCCCATGGGATGCATGACGTTAAATCCGCGGGCCCGCTTATATCGCGCCACGATGTCGGTCGCGGTATACCCTTCCGGGTGGCCGACGTGCAACCCTTCGCCGGACGGATAGGGGAACATGTCCAAAACATAATACTTCGGTTTGGTACTGATCGATTCGGTTGCGAACGTATTGTGTTCCAGCCAGAATTTCTGCCATTTCGGCTCGATTGAAGCTGGGTTGTAGGCCGCCATGAGGCAAAGGCTCCCAAAAAACCTAAAACTGAAAGATAAGCGCGGTAGCGAATGGCGACAAGTGCCGGGATGTTATGCGGGTGCCCCGAATGTATGTGAACGGCATATTTCAAATTCTCATTGGAAGAGTGTTTTTATCGCCTCCGACGAAAAAGGGATGATTCCATAGGGCTTGGTTGGGCTCTTCGGGGAGGACTGCGGGCCGACCCGCCAGCGGACGTCCGTCGGCTTGACCAATCGCGGAGGTCGCCCTTATCTTCCCACTGTCATCTTGGATACAGCGGGCTTTTGATACGGGGAAAAAACATGCAATGTCCGAAATGCAGTCAGACACTCACCGGTATTGATTACGAAGGCGTTCATGTGGAAGTGTGTCCCGGTTGTGGAGGAAATTTTCTCAGCGCCGATGAACTGGAACATATCATGCAGGCCCGGGAGAATCGATTTACTCAGCAGGAGTGCGTCGCTGCCGCCCAGGCGGCCAAAATTACTGAGACGCCGGAGAGCAGCATCAAGCGTGCATTGAAATGCCCCGGTTGCGGTCAACCGACTCACGCTGTCAATTATGGCGACGATTCGGGGATCATCATCGACAAATGTTCCAGTTGCGGCGGAGTGTGGGCGGATAAAGGCGAGTTGGACAAGCTCGATGAAATTGTGCACGGTTGGGATGATGAACTACCGGATGATTTGAAGAAATACGGGCCAAAATTACGGCAGATTGCTCAGCAGGTGGATCAATATGAATTTGTACACCTGACACACATCCGTTACATCGACATGATGATCAACGGCATCCTGAACGTGCTTGGGGATTGACGCGGGCTGTCGGCGGAGGCAACTGCGAACGGGACCATTCGATGCCGAAATGGGATTAATGGTGGGGTATCTCCGGCAGGCCGCTGGTGTAGCCCGCTTTGATAGCAAGTTGATTCCAATACATGACGGCATTCATATTTTTGGCAATGCCCGTGCCGTTCATATACATGCTGCCCAAAGCGGCCATCGCAGTTGCGGAGCCCGCTTTGGCACCTTTTGAAAACCAATTAAACGCCTTACGGTAGTTTTTTGTCACGCCAAAACCGTTCAGGTAATGATTGCCAAGTGCGTACATCGCATTGGCGGAACCGGCGGCGGCCGCTTTGCGATAAAGAGCCATCGCACGGGTGGGGTGCGCAACGCCTGTCGCCTGACCATTATCGTAGAGCATCCCGAGACCGTAGTTTGCCGAGGCGTCGCCAGATTTAATACTTTTTTCAAACCAGGATTTTGCCGTATCGGCGTTGGGCTCGACCCCCATTCCCTGGACATACACCCAACCGAGGATATTCATAGCCCAGGGTGATCCACCGGCGGCGGCTTTTTTGAACCAGTACAGAGCTGTCTCATCGTTGGGCATCTCACCATGGCCGGTTGCAAAGGCGATACCCTTTTTCACCATGGAATCCCGAATCGCACGGGAAAGATGGATTTTGGGTCTCACGGGTGTCGCGGGAGGTGTGGCGGCGGCAGCGTTGGAGACTGGTGGCACCGATGCGGGTGCCTGCGGCATCGAGGGAACCTGTTCAGTCTGCGGTGCGGGAAGTACGGCGGCCTTCGGTGGGTTCGCCGGAGGCTGAGCAGCGGCAGGCTTCACAGCCGTACCGGCCGGAGTCTGGGGGGATTGGGTGTGCACGACCTGTGGTTGACTGACATGCGCCGCCACCGCAGTACCGGCGGACGATGTCTGTGATTGGTGGCCACCTCCGGAACGGGAGATGTAAACCACAGCAACGACAACGACCACGGCGGCGAACGCGAAGACAACCACCCTCATCGGTGAACCCCGCGAAGCCCCCTCCGGTCCACCGGATGAGGAGCCCCCCTGCGGGGCACTTGTTGACGCGGGAGGCGTGGCGGCATCAGCGCCGCAGATCGGGCATCGCGTTGATTGCGAGCCATCAAATACATGTCCGTCGATGCACCGAAGTAGTTTTTTGGTCATGACTCTTTCGAACCTCTTGATCGATCCCTCGCGGCCGCGTGATCAAACATTTTGGGCACAAACAAAAAGGTGACCGCCATACGCCGCATCGCGGGCACGGTTACAGACCCACACGTGACTTGATTATACTATTTTTGCATCGGTGTGTTTAAGCCCGTCTCCAGGTTTCCCAAACAGCCTCCCCCCCCGGTGAACACCCGCTGTGATGGCTTGAGTCGCCACGTGCGGGATTCAAAGCAACATTGAAGAATCCGAATGGAATGCTTAGACTTACGTCTCGCGGAGTGTGGTGGCAATTGGAAATATCGTGAGGGGCGGATCAAGTCATGCCGACATCTTCAAGTGGAATTGGCAAATTTGTTTCGTCTCTGCTGGGAACATCGGCGGGAAAGGCACCCGGAAGTGCCATTCCGGCACGGGGACCGACCGCGATTCTCTCGATTCTGGCGGCGTTGACTTTTATCGGGATTCTAAGTTTTGCGCTGCCCGAAAATAGCTATTTTGCCACGCTGATTCTTGAACACACCACCAAATCCCCATTCCCGTATCCGTTTACCATCCAGAACCTGCTGCATTTGCTGTTTTTCCTCGGGTTGGGGGAGTTGTACGTCCGATATCGATCAGCCCGATTAGAAAACGAGCTTAATCAGGCGCACTTTCTGCCGGAGGATGAGGCAAGCGTGCTGACAATTGACGATCTGGGGGCGATTCGCCGACGGACCATTCAGTATCACGAAGGGGAGAGTGGATTTTTGCCTTACATGATTGACACCGCCGTTCTGCAGTTGCAATCGACGCGCTCGGTGGATCAGGCGGTGAGCGTGCTTTCGACCAATCTGGAATTGCTGGGGACCAAAGTCGATCTGCGGTATGCGATGGTCCGGTATCTGGCATGGGTTATCCCGACGATGGGGTTTGTGGGGACGGTAACACACCTGGGGTACGCGCTGGCGGGGGTAAAACCGGGTCAATTGAGCCTGACCAATGTGACCACATCGCTGGCCATTGCGTTTAATACGACGCTGATCGCGCTGGTGGAAAGCGCCATCATCGTGCTGCTGCAGAATATCATTCAGGCACGGGAAGAGGGCGCAGTGTCGCGAGCCGGCGAGTATTGTCTTCGCAATCTGATCAACCGGCTTTATGTGCCGGAGAAGAGCGGAGAAAAATCCAATGAGACGGCGTGACCGGGAAATCAATATATTCAATATTGCGTTTCTGGATGTCATCACTGGCGCCATGGGAGCGTTTATCCTGCTGGTGCTGCTGCTGGCGCCGTATTACACGGGGCCCAGCGCCCCGCCGCCGAGTATGAAAAAAGTGCAGCGGGCCGTGAACCGGGCGGCGACGGAAGCAAAGAATCTGGAGCGCGAGATTGATCGGGCGATGAAGGCGGGGGTTGTCCCCAAACTTCTGGCCAAGCTGGAAAAGCTCCTGAAAAAGCTCAAGGCGCAGTTAGCCGCCGCCGACACACAGTTGATTCGCCTCAGAAGCGAAATCAACCTCCTCGAGTCGAAGAACCGCAAACTGCAGCAGGAAAACCGAAAACTCAAGGCCCAGGTTCGGCAAGACCGCGACCTGATACGAAAGCTTGAGGCGGAGATTGCTGAACTCAAGGCTGAAATCCAACAATTGCAACAGACCATAGCCAAGCAGCGGCAGCGGATTCAATATCTTGAACAGCACCAAGGGACGTCGGTGTACCGGCCGCTTACGGTGCTGGTGGAGAGGGTTCACACGCCCAACGGGCGGTTTAACGCCGGTGCGCCGTTTATCGTAGCAAGCCGCACATTCTGGAAGGCCGGTGTTAAATACAGCAGGGGGAAAGAAAGCATTGCTCTTCACAATGATCCTCCGTTCAACCTCATGGACCTCCTGAAGGTTTCGAATCTCGGAGAGATGCTCAAGGGCCATGCCATTCCATTCCCGCATCAGACGGATGTACGCCTCTGGCCGGTCAAGATTAACAATGGCGCGGGAGTGGCAACCCGATCACCTGATGCGATCATGCTGCAGGTACAGCAGGCGAATCTTCGCTCAAGAATTAATATTTGGGTGGCGATGCTGAGCTCACGGGCGGCTGGGACGGGCGGCGGCAAGTTGAATTCGAGCGCAACACTCCTGCTAACGGCAACCTACGGCAAGGATGCTTTCCACCAGAAATTATACCTGAGCATAGCCCAGGAAAACGCGGCCGAGCGATTTACATTTATCCCGCTGCCCCACCAGAAGATGAAATTTACGGAGTTGCCGCCATCATCTTTGGGGCGTAACTTTGCATACCTCCGGAGCCTTGAATCCCTGGGGCGCCGCCCATGATTTATCACCCCCGCAACAGGCCACCGCGTATTGCAAGACTTCCATCCCGGCGACTCTTCCGACGACAATATCTGGCGGCGGTTGGGATCGCACTTGCTGCTTCGCTGCCGTCAACGCGGGTTGGGGCAACCAATGCGCACCCTGCTTTTGTCATCCATTACAAGCCGGACGTGCTCCATGCCCATCAATTGGAACAGGAGGCCCTGACATCCCCGCATTCTCCAGCATCCCGTGCGGCCCAGCATAACCTGATTTCGCTTGCGGAGGCGAAAAAAGCCTTAGCCGAGTATTGGCTCGGGCGATATTACCGTGCAAGGGCCGCAGACATGGAGGGAACGCTCAAGCGCCTCCCTGCATACGGTCTGGTGTTTAAAAACGGCAGACTCGTCCATAATTACAGAAAAAAGTGGGTATTCACATCGGTTGACCGGTCTATCCGTCGCCGTCGGCGAGCGTGGGGCCTGCGCTGGTTAAAAGATTCTGCGCAATTGGGATGCCGACGGGCGGCGGCCGCGCTATACCGCGTTTACCGAGGCCAGGCAAAGACCTCAGAGCTCTACCATTATTATTTGAGACGCGCCGCCGTGTTGGGTTGGCCACCGGCGGAATATGATACAGGGGTGCTGTATCTTGACGGTAGTGGGACGGCGAAAAACCGTGCGAAGGCAATCGCATGGCTTGAAAAGGCCGCCGCGACAAAGGGTATAATTGGGATAAAGGCCGAGAAGTTGCTCATCGCCCTGCGTTCGGAGGCCCCGGTAAAGAAAAATTAAATAGAGCATGCGATTGCAAGGCACGGGTGGGTTCGGAGAACGAAATGCCAATGCGGTTAATTGTTATGTGGAGGGGCACGTGAACAAAGCGGAGACAGTGCCATGAGCCGGCAATTGGTACGATGTATTAACGGCCACGTATCGGACGTCAGCGATGGGCCATGTCCGGTGTGCGGCGAATATATCGGTGCCACACCGCCCGCAGCACCACCCACCGGGGCCCCGCTCCCGACTGAAACCGTGGCGCGAACCATGGGCGGGCCGGCCGCTACCCGGACCAAAATTATTCTCGCGGCCGGTACATGTATCGTCATTTCCATCGTGATTTTTGTCTTTGCACATCCCCGCGGCACAGATACGTCATCCCCGGGGCATGCCGCCACTGGAAAGACAACGGTAGCGGCCACCAACGGAATAGGTGCCCCGGCCAGTACGAAAAGCCTGGCTGCGACCGGGCCTGCTACTGGCCGACGGGCAGCGCCCAAATCCCAACCCAGTATGACCGAACATGCACTCAGTCCGGCGGTTGCCCAGCAGCAATCTGTTTCCACCGAATCAGCGAAAGCCAAGCCCGTGGCCAGCGTACCTCAACCCGTCGCTGCGGCCCGCCCCGCGCCGCAAGCGACAGCCGTAAGCGTTGCGGAAGCGTTAAAAATGTACCAGCGCGGCATGGCGGATTTATCGGGTGCCAATCGGCCGCCGAATTTTACCCGCGCCAAGTATTGGCTCCATCGGTCTGCCGCCACCGGGTTTGGCGATGCGATGTTCGGGCTGGGGCTCATGTACGAGCAGGGGGCCGGAGTTCCTCAAAGCTACCGGAAGGCGTTTGCCTGGTTTCATAAGGGGGCGGAGGCGGGCTCCGGACCGGCCATGGGGGCATTAGCGGGCCTTTATGCGCACGGGCAGGGAACGCAGAAGAATTTGCGAAAATATATGTATTGGGAGCAGCGGGCAACCCAGACAGGGAATAACTAAACATGTGCCGGCCGTAAAACTGATTAAGAACGTTGTTGTGGGGCCTGCCGCGGCAATGGCGGAAACAGGCCCAGTGGAGAGCACGGGTGGCAATAGGGTGAAGGAGTGATCCATAATGGGAAGGATTCGATATTTTATGGCGGTCATAGCGGCAAAATGTTTTTGGATCGGCATCTCGGGATGTGCCTCCATGGACGAGCCACCCTTGATGTATGGAGGGGGGCTACTGTCAGATGTTGTAGATGAATGCAATCAGGCGGCCGTGCTTCCCCATCGAGGCGTCCACGTGGCCACGAGAAAAAAGCCGCCGTCAAGACGCAAAAACCATTGATTTTACGGGCTCAGATGGCCCTGCGAAGCATCGGATTTTGGTGGAACATCCGTTACAATGGCGGGGTCGGGACAGCGGCCGATCCACAGAAGACCACACACTGGTTCCGAATTGCCGCCCGCAAGGACCTTCCACCGGCGCAGTGCTCCCTCGGCATCGCCTATTTTTCTGGTCAGGGTGTAACGCAGAATTATCAGAAGGCATTTTATTGGTTTCACAAGGCCGCCCAAGCGGGTGACTGCAAAGCTGAATTCAATCTGGGGGCGGCATATTTCGAAGGTAACGGTGTGGTGGCCAACCAGGCCAAAGCGATCCATTGGCTGAAACTGGCGGCTAAAGGAGGATACAAACCTGCGGTGGAGGTGCTTAAGCAGGTGCAAGGTGTTGGCGCGGGGGGAGCGAGGTGAGCGAAAAGCGAGGCCACAAGTGCCGGACAATCCAGAAAAATAGGGGCCGGCAAATTCTTTGCTAAATTGACTCCGATTGCTGCTGCTTGTAGCCTGTATGTTTGCGCCGGGCGCTGCGGCCCGGTACCTTGGAGAGATGTCCGAGTGGCTTAAGGAGCACGATTGGAAGTCGTGTGTGGGGGCAACTCCACCGTGGGTTCGAATCCCACTCTCTCCGTTCTCCGGCCGGTAAGGCGGCCCAGATTAAGGCCGCCCCCTACCACGGCAGGAGTTTTATTCCGCAACCGGTGGACAGTTAAAGATCGTGCGACCGCAGGAGCCGGTGGACATTCGTCAATCGCCGAGGCATGCTCGATTCTGCTGCGACGGGGCGACTAAAACCGATGCAGCGAGGCGCTCATTGCCAGAAAAAGAAGGGGGTAGTGAAGGTTTTGTATACATATAGGCGACAATGCATCTGCGCCGGGGTCTTCCAGATCACACGCCCATCGCCATAAAGAACGTTGCCGCCACTTAAGGCATCATTGCCGTTCAAATGATTACTGATCGAAGACCACACTTGGCCGGTGGATACCGTGATATCTGAGGCGAGGATTGTGTTGCCACCGGTATCAAAGGGTTGGGTAAAGGTATTGGTCAGGGCGTTGTATGCCGGAGTGCTGGGCAATAATGTAGTCGGATTAATAGGTATAGCATCCTTGTAAGGGGGATCAGGTCTGACGTTTCCACCTGATTGTTCCTCACCCTCCTGCAGACCATAGTAATAGCAATAGCCCAGATAGACGTGGAAATAATCTTGAGGTCCATTTTTTTGGCCGAGGTACCCTAAGTAATATTGTGGCGTTTTCGTGGGAGTAAAGTAATTCCCCTCGGGGCAGTAAAAAATAGCGGGGTTGGCGACCAATTTTGTCGTGTAGAGCAGGCCCAGCCCCCAAGGAGTGTAATCGAGCACACTGGAATTTTTTGGGTTGCGAAAGCCATCGAGCCCCCCGAATGGCCAATTGCCGGGGATATCGGTTTGATTTGCACCCGGAGGTTCCTGCCCACCGAACCTGTCGGCATAAATGAGGCAGGCTTCACCGAGCGTGCGCAAGTTCGATGCACACTCAATTCTGAGAGCCAAGTGACGCGCTTTGCCCAGAGCCGGGATTAACAACGAAATGAGCAGAGCGATGATGGTTATCACCACCAGCAATTCAACCAACGTGAAACCAGGGCCTGTAGAACTGCGTCGCCCCGAGCGAGAAAACGCCGCGAACGTAAACCTCTGCTGACTTGACGGATGGGCACCGCGCATAAATCACTCTCGCTTCAAAAAGGGGTACGTTTGAACCACAACATTCGCTGGCGGTTTCCTCACAACAAAGCTGGGCGGCATTGAATCATGCATCCGGGTCGTTGTACGCTCGCCAGACGCAAAAATGGCCAACCGCCCGATCGGGAGCCTTGTTTCTACCCTTGATTGTAGCATCCGGTTGAATTATGACAATCTAAAATCCGAGGAAAAATTACCCGTTGTGCCCATAAAAATGCCGGTATCCTGTGCAAGAGCGCTATTGCGAAAGCCGATAAGTCCAGGTGGGCGCAGTTTGGTTTGATGGTTACCGGAACCGCCTGTGACATTTCTCGTGCACGCAGGTTCGATCGGGTGATAAGCGATGGCTGATTCCCGAATGCCGCATCAATGGCCACCCATTTTTGATTGAAGCTGAGCGAGCAAGGTTGATCAATTTTTTCATATTGCTTGAGTGAAGCATTCCCTGAACGACGGACATTGGCGCACGGGAGCCTCATGCCGCCAACAATCATCAGGTACCATCACCTACTGCTGCACTACGTCTGGCAGTTCAAGCGAAGAGATATTATGATTGATGCTCAGAAAAAGAAATTTGCGGTCGGCAACCGTCCGTCAGATGATTATTTTGCTCTGCAAGGATCACCAACTATGAAACTAAAGTATTGTATAGCATCGACTCTGCTGCTGACTATCTCGGCCTGTACCACGAGACAATCAACCACTGCAACGGCAGCCGTTGTATCGGCACCGACGCATCTGCAAATTCAACTGCGGCATAATCCGGTTGCTGTGAACTCACACCATCCCCGTTTCGGCTGGCAACTTCCGTGGACGGGCTACGGATCGCGGCAGACGGGATATCAGATCATCGTCGCATCGAGCCGGGCACTTTTGGCGAAAAATGATGGCGATCTGTGGAATTCGGGGCGGGTAACGTCGGACAAGTCGATTAATATCCGATATGCGGGAAGTCCTCTCGTCGCGAGGGAGCGGTGCTTTTGGAAGGTGCGAGTGTGGAATCAGGCGGCACAGCCGAGTGCGTGGAGTCAAGCCGGACATTGGCAGGAAGCGCTTTGGGTTCCGGCCCAATGGCAGCATGCTCAATGGATCGGGTGGAAACCCCGTTGGAAGAAGGGGATTCGCCATCCTCTGCCTGCGATTTATCTGCGGGATCAATTTGATTTATCGCACCGCATCAAACGGGCGGTTGCCTATTTTTGTGGAATCGGTCTGGGGAGGATGTACATTAACGGGAAGCGGACCAGTGACGCGCAACTCTCACCGCCGCTGAGTTGGTATCCGAAACGTTGCTACTATGTCGCGAGAAATGTCACACCGCTTCTGCACAAAGGGGAGAATGCCATCGGCGTGATTTTGGGGAACGGTCGGGCATACGGTCTTGGAGGACCGGCTGCTTATACCATCCACATCCCGCCCCGCATGATTCTGATGATTCATATCACCTACGCCGACGGCACGTCCAGCGTGGTGACCAGTGGACCGCAATGGAAGATGACGGATCGCGGACCGATTCGTATGAACAGCGAGTACAACGGTGAAACCTACAACACGGCGATGCAGATGCCGGGTTGGAACAAAGTCGACTATCACGCAGCCGGTTGGAAGTCAGCCGAGCTTGTCCATCCGCCCGGCGGAAAGCTGCTGGCGATGATGCAGTTTCCGATCAAGATCACTCAGATTCTCCATCCTATCAAGGTGGCAGAGGTTGCCCCGGGTAAATGGATGTTCGATATGGGGCAGAATATGGTCGGATGGTGCCGAATCCATATTCCCAACGCCCCGGCAGGAACAAAGATCATTCTCCGTCACGGTGAAAGTCTGGTGCGTAACGGCAAATTGACCGTCAACCTCAATCCATCTGCCGGTCATGGGCAACTTCATCTCTACGTAGCCAATCTGCGCAGTGCCAAACAGACCGACACCGTGATTATGGATGGTAAGGGGGGCATTACCTGGCATCCCATATTTACCTATCACGGATTTCGATTTGTAGAACTGCTGGGATATCCCGGCAAGCCGACCCTGTCAACCCTTGAGGGGCAAGAGGTGCATGACGCCCTGCCGCGGACGGGCTCTTTTGCCTGCTCGGATAAACTGGTTGACCAGTTATTCCACAACTGCCGATGGGGTATTCAGAACAATTACCGCTCCATACCCACCGACTGCCCGCAGCGGGATGAACGCCAGGGATGGATGGGTGATCGGGGTATGGAATCCCGAAGTGAATCGTTCGTGTTCAACACGGAGCTGTTCCATGACAAATGGCTCTGGGATATGCAGTCCGCCCAGCGTCCCAGCGGTGATATTTCGGATGTCAATCCGCCCTACTGGGCCTTTTACACACACGATGTGACCTGGCCGAGCACTTTCATCTATCTGCCGGGAACACTGTATCTGCAATATGGCCAGATATCGCCCATCCGAGATCATTACGCCGCCATGGCAAAATGGATTAATTTTCAACTGCGTATGGTGCACCATGGCATCACGCGGGCAGATTCCTACGGCGACTGGTGTTCGCCAGCGCGGTCACCCCTGAAGATCCATTCGAGTGATCCGAACCGGGCCACGCCCAAGGTGGTACTTGCCACCGCGACTCTGTATAAAGATCTGACACTGATGGCGTGGTACGCCGGAATACTCCATCACCCCTCACAGCGTCAGCACTGGCTGGCGGAGGCGCACCGCCTGAAAGTCGGTTTTAATAAATATGCGTGGAATGCCACGGGCCATTATTACGGAAACGGTTCGGATACGGCGTGCATCCTCGCACTGGCTTCAGGCATTACACCGAAGAATCGTCAGGCCGATGTCATCCGGCGATTCCTGTGGCGGATGAACAAACGGCAGGACGATCATGTGGGGGTCGGTGTGATCGGCATGCAGTGGATATTCAATGAAATGTCGCGCATGGGGCAATCGCAACTCGCCTGGAAAATGCTCAATAAGACCACCTATCCCGGCTGGGGATTCATGATTAAACATGGAGCTACCACCGTCTGGGAATTGTGGAACGGCAATACCGCCAATCCGGCCATGAATTCGGAAGATCACGTGATGTTCATAGGCGACATGCTCACCTGGCTATTCCAGTATGTAGGAGGCATCCAAAGCAGCATGATCCATGTCGGATTCAAACATGTGATCATGGATCCCCACATTCTCGGCAAACTCACCTGGGTGCGCTGCTATCACCGCTCCCCCTACGGTAAAATTATCAGCAACTGGAAGATCAGCGATGGCGAATTCATCTGGCATGTCCGCGTGCCGCCCAACAGCACCGCCACGGTTGAAATCCCGGCAAAAGATGCCGCTGATGTGCAACTCAACGGCGCTGCAATCAAGCCGCACGCATGGATTAAGTTTATTAAATACTCCCACGGACGGGCGATCTATCGGGTGGAGTCCGGTCATTATCGGTTTACCTCCCATCTGCCGGGAAACTGACCGTTCCCGCAGCCGTCGCGAATTGTGCAATGCGCGGCTCGGAATGCGGATAGTATCGGGGTTGTAAACCTTCTTAAAGTCAGCGAGCCGACTTTACCAGTCCGCATCGCCGCTGCGGCGTTTCTTCTGCCATGCCCGGATTTTTTCCAGCGGCCAGGTGTTGAGAATATTTTCCGGCCGCGCCCAAGCCCGCCGCGCAGTTGCAATGCCGAACGGAAGTTTGTCAAAATCGCTAATCTGATGGGCGTCGGTGTTGATGCACAGGGGAACCCCCGCCTCGACCGCAAGCCGGGCGTGAACATCACGAAGGTCTAATCGCATGTCGTGCGAATTGATCTCCAGCGCCCCGCCGCTGCGGACTGCCGCCATCACCACCCGCTGCATGTCCGGTTCCATGCCGCGCCGGCCGCCAATGAGGCGCCCCGTCGGATGACCGACGACATCAACCAGCGGATGCGATACGGCGCGGATCAGGCGGGCAGTGGCAGCTTCCCCCTCCTGCGTCAACGCCGAATGCGGCGAGGCGACGACCCAATCAAGCTTGGCCAGCACGTCATCGGGATAATCCAGTGATCCGTCGGCCAGAATGTCCACTTCGCTTCCGGCAAGAACCTCAATACCACCGATCTTCGCGGCTGTGGCACGGATGGCCTCAATATGCTTCATCAGACGGTCCACGGACAGACCGCCCGCCTGCACCTGACTTTTGCTGTGATCGGTAATGGCAATATATTGATAGCCGCGCTTTTTGGCGGCGGCAATCATCGCTTCAATCGACTCGTGTCCGTCGCTGGCGGTGGTGTGCATATGCATGTCGCCGCGGATATCGGCCCGATCAACACTGAGCCAGGTGCCGGGAATGGTTTTGCCGATAAATTCGAGACGCGGGTCGGCGGGGTGGACGACCTTCCCGGCTGCGGCCTGAAAAAGGGCCTCCGCCAGTTCTATTTCACCCCGATCTTCGCGCATTTCCGGGCACAGACACGCGAGCTCCAGCGCATGGTAAATATCTTCTTCGCGCTGACCGGCAATGCGGGTTTCGCCGCGGAATAGCCCCCATTCGTTGAGTTTCATGCCGCGATCCGATGCCCGTTGTCGCAATCGCACGTTGTGTTCCTTGCTGCCGGTGAAGTATTGAAGAGCCGCACCCCAGCTTGCCGGCGGAACGATTCGGAAGTCCACCTGCAGCCCGAGCCGAGTGCGCAGCGACACTTTCGTCGCCCCCTCGGCGATGAGATTTTCAACTTCGGGGTGCTTTTTGACCGCCTCGGCGAGATGCAGGGCAACCGCTTCAGGGGCGGCATCGGGAGCGCAGGAGATGAGAATATCCAGATCACCCACGGTTTCCTTCCCGCGTCGCAGACTGCCGCAATAAGTTGCCTGCGCGACTCCCGGCAGGGCCTGCACCAAACGGAGCAATTCATGGGCCAGCGGCGCCGCGTAACCGAGGCCGATGCGGGAGCCGGCCGTTTCCATGAAGGCGAGATTCTGTTTGATGTTGGCCTGCTTTTTTTCGCCGAACCCCTTTATGCCGGTGATGGTGCCCGCCTCAAGTGCCTTTTTCAGGCCTGGGATATCGGTGATTCCCGCTTCCTTCCAAAGCAGATAGGCGGTTTTGACGCCTACCGACGAAATATTAAGCATATCGAGCACGCCGGAGGGGACCTGCGCGGCGGAAAGTTCAAATTCCGCGATGTGGCCGGTGCGGAGATACTCCTGAATTTTCTCCGCCGAACTTTTGCCAATGCCGGGGATGGATTCCAGTCGATTTTCAGCGGCAACTTTTTCAATCGGTTCGGCCATATCCTCGACCGCCCGCGCGACTTTCCGCAGGGCCAGAACGCGGAATTGATTTTCATCCAGCAGAGCCAGGACGTCAGCGGCGCGGTTGAAAAGCCGGGCCAGATCATTATTTTTGCTCATGAAGTTGGTCCTCCATGGCTGGCGCATCGGCGTGTTGCATGTTATAAATCGCCCGGGCCAGCAGCATGTCCTCTGAATGGGTGATTTTGACATTCAGATTCGATCCGGCTGCTACCACCACGGAGATCTCGGCAAGCTCGGCAACTTGGGCATCATCGGTGATTTCCGCCGTCTGCCCGCGGGCGATCAGCATGGCAAAAGCGTCTCGCAGAAGCTGGGTGCGGAAGCATTGTGGCGTCTGGGCCTGATATAGGCGTCTGCGATCGACGGTGCGGAGAACCCGTCTGTCCGCGCCGTGAGTATCTACGGTCTTGAGCGTGGCGGGCTCTGGCACGGCGGGGAGAGCGGTGCCGTGCGTGAGTGCGGCGCTGAAGGCGGCATCAATCACGGCGTGGGGTGTCAGCGGCCGGGCGGCATCGTGGATGGCAACAAAATCCGTTGAAACCATCGGCGAAGAAAGGGCGTTATAGACAGTATCCCAGCGTTCAACACCGCCGGAGGTGAAGTGAATCGGCACACGAAAGCGTTCCGGGCTGACGGCTGTGCGGTAGGCGGAAAAGCGGTCCGGGTTGGTAGCGATCACCAGCGCCTCCACATCTGGTCGGGAGGCGAAGAGTTCGACGGTTCGGGCCAGAACCGTCCTGCCGCAGAGATCGGCCAGCAATTTATCGCCGCCGAAACGGTTTCCACTTCCGGCCGCAGGCAAAATCACGCTGAATGGCGATTTTTTCATCGCCATGCAGTATCACCGCACGGGGCATTCTGCTCAACCCGGGAGGCAGTCGGCTGCGTCAAGTGAGAATGAGAGCGTGGAAAGTTGAAGGTAGAGTAGGTTTGGAACCATGTGGCACAGGATGGAATTCGCGGACTTATTCTCGCGAAAATTAAAAGCCGCGAGGATGCCGCCACAGCCATTTTGCCCTTCATCCGGCACGCTCGAATTCTTGGCACCCCCGTGTGGGATATTATCTAACCGGCAGGATTCCGCCGGGTACCGATTAGGAAGATCATGCGAGAATACGGTACAATCCTGCAGCAATAGCCGGATGCTGTTTTGATCCGGTGCGAAATGGATCGGCAAATGATGGCGGAAAACGATTCCAAGGCGGTGCCGCTGCCACAGGTCGGCATGTTGCAGCGGGCGGTGAATATCTTTCTGGAAGTGGCATACGAGGGGACATCGATCCCTTCGGAGGTGCTCAAGCGGATTGCGCCGATCAACGAAGTTCCGCTGGAGGCGCCAGCGCAGCGCGATTGGTTTGAATATTCCAAAACCGATGGACCGAATCCATCCTTGAAACTCCGCCTCGGCCAACGTCATTATCCCCACATGAAAATACTGCTGCAGCCCTCGCCGGAACTGGATGAATATCTCTTTTTCGCTGACAGCCACGACCGCCATCTCTTTACGGCCGTGCAATCGGAGGCTGCGGCGCTGGCGGCGGTGCGGGAGTCAAATGCCCAGATCAGCCGGGAGATTGAAAAGCGATGGGAATTGGCGGGGATACCGACGTTTCAAAGCTATCTTCGCCGGTCGATGGGCGAATCCAAATAATGGCGACACATTCCCGTGCCATCATGAAGCTTAATAATCGGGGCGAGCGGAGCGTTTCTGCGGCGAGGTGAGAGCTACGGATTACGCGATTCGGTGCGTTTCGATCCCGAGCAATTGACCGAATTTTTCAATTTTATCGCCGATGTGTCCGACTCCGGTAGCACAGTGATGAGCTGGACCGTGACGGTTCCACGCCTCCATAAATTCCCTCACACCTGTGGCAAAGCGATAGCGGCTGTTGGTGTTGCCGATTTCGAGAATGGGACCGGGGACCGATTCTCCGTGGGCGTAGATCAACTTGATTCGGCCGCCGCCCCCCTGCACCACCGAGAGAAGGGTGACCGGCCCATGCCGAACGGACATTTCCACCGAAAGCCCGCGCCCCACCTTGCCGTGATAAACGCGAAGTGGGCGAACCTTGGTTTTACCTTCTGCGATGGCGATATGTCCGGGTCCGTCGTGACCCATGAGAAGTATATTATCATTAAAATCAACGCCGTAGTATTCGGTAAATGATCCTCCGGCGCCCAGAGCATCCATGATTTTCATCGCCTGCACGTTGGCCACTTCCATTTCACCGGCCACCGGGATACCGCGTGCCGTCAGGAGCGAATTGCCGAGAATGATCGAACTTACCGCATCTTCGTTCTCGGGGCTTCCCTCGCCCATGTAGTAATAGCAGAGCGAACCGAGGTCGTGGCGGAGGATGAGCTGGTCCAAAGCGATACTGGTGCGGGCGGCGCGGCGGAGTTCCTCGTCCGGGCAATCGGGCTGAACATCAAAAACATCGCGGAAATGGGCCACGCGCCGGTCAATATCGTCGGAGGATACATGCTTCCGAAGCTCGGCGAGTTCATCCACTTCAAGCATTTCCATATGTCCGCCGAAGACGCCGGCATGAAGAGTGAGGTCCGCGTAAATGTCGAGCATGCCGCTGTAATAATGTCCCATGATGCCAAGGCGGTTGTGCGCCATCACGTGGGCCGTTTTGACCGCATCCAGCCAATGACGAATCTGCGTGTTGACGTGTGGATCGTCGCGAAGCATGCCGGTGATCTGATGAAAGGCGATTCCGCAGCGGTTAAACACATTGGCGATTTCGGGTGTGGGGCAAGCGGAACACCATTCGAGCCAGATCCCTGTCATGGAGGTGCGGTCACGCATGGCGTTAAATGCGGCGTAATCCATGGCGGCGCCCGGCGAGAGGTTCAGGATCACCACCGGGACGGCGGCACGGCGCACCACCGGCAAGACCGTCGCCGAAAGGGCATAGGTCGTAACGTAGAGGAAGATCATATCGACATCGGCCCGGCGGAATTCGTGCCCCGCCTCCATCGCCCGCTTCGGATTATCAATAAGGCCGAGATTGATCAGCTCGATATCCGGCCGCGAAAGCTGCGCGGCGACGGCGGCGAGGTTAGCCTCCAGGCGTTCCTTGAGGCCGGCAAACTGCGGCCAGTAGGCATCCAAGCCGATGCCAAAGAGTCCGATCCGGGGTTTGGTGTGGTCGGTCACAATCGGAGTCAGGTTCATTTTCGAGTTATCCTTATTTTTGCGGATCGTTTCGCCACTGTACCAGGGTGGCGTTAGCTGATGTTCTTCGACTTAAGCCAACGCGATAGCATCCATGCCGAACATAGTCGCCGAGCTGGACTGAATTTACAAGAGAAATCTTGCGCGACGGATTTAAAAATCTCGCGGCGTGGTAACTGTGTACCGCTTTTCACCGATTACGCCCTCACCGAAGTGATCAGAGCGGAGAATTTTACGACGCCAATATTTCAATATGCGAAAATGGAAAATGTTGCTTGCATTTGGAATTTTGTGGTGTAAACTATGGAACAGTTCCAGAGACTGTTGCAAAGCAGTCGGGGGTATTTTGACAGGAGAACAAGAGTGCAAGAAGCGGCGTGACGCCTGAAGGGATGATCCGTTGGGAAAATCCGACGCAAGGCTGGAACAGGTTAAGTCCGTCGTACGACAGATGGATTGATGAGTGAGAGCAATTGATCTCCGCAATCGTTCGAAGCGGCTTGATATGAAAAAGCGGCGAGCGCCGCAACAAGCACCGCATCGAAAAGGTTCCTGTGTTATAGGAGTTCTGCTCATGTTTTCCAAATCACTCATCTCTCTCAGCTTGGTTGCCCCCGTGGTCGTCGGATTGATGGTATCGTCGGTTCAGGCCAACAACATCATCAATAACGGCACGTTTGCAACCGGCCCCACGGTACCCGTCACGCCTAATGATTGGCAATACGGCGGCGGCGCGACCTGGGACAACAGCAATCCCTTTACCGGCTCTCACGATGCTTACCTTAACAACACGGCGCAGGCGAATAATGCCAATGTGTTTCAGCAGACCGCTTTTGGCAGTGTCACCCCGGGCACGCAATACACGTTCAGTTTCGAATCGCAATTTAAGGGCGGCGTCGGTGCCGTGGGGCAGGCTCAGTTCGAGTTCCTGAACTCAACTGCCGGCGTAATCGGCAACCCCACTTTTTATTCCCTGCCCACAACCACGACAGGCTTCGGTACTGCGGCGGGTTACCAGCTCTCAACCGAAGACATCACGGCGCCAACCGGTGCATCGGCTATCTACGTTTCATTCAATGCCATTACCGGCGCGGTCACCGGTTCAACCGCGCAGGCATACATCGGAGAAGCAAGTCTGGTGCCGGCCGCTACGCCAGAACCAGCAACGCTCGGGCTGCTCGGTGTCGGCGCCTTGGGCTTTTTAGTGCTGCGTCGCCGCGCTATCCGCTGTTCGTAATATAACCCCATAATGACTTGAGCGGCTGACGAAGTTCATGCACCCCGGCGCGAAAACCGGGGTGCATTTTTTTCATCGCCACATTCCATCGATGGTGTTACCATGCCGCGATACGTCCTCACCGCGACCTGCCGGGCACAATCCGCTGACGATCCAGGCACTCGCCCGTCCATCTTCACATTCCGTTCATAAATCGTGGTGACGCCCCTGCAACGGCGCGTATAATCGCCGCCGGAATGCGGCCGCAGCAGTGGCCGAAGGAATACGGGCGTGATGGACAGCGGTGATGGCGGCGGAATTAACCAAAGACACGCAGCGCAATTCAGCCGGATATTGGGTGGGGTTGCTGCTGCTGTTGCTCGCCACCGCCTTTCTCGCTGGCGTGCTGCATCATCCGGGACGCCACTATTCCCGCGTCAGCAGCGTCATCTGGCAACTGCCGGTGGATGCGGCATGGTCCGTCATGCGAATGGTGTCGGCGTACATCCTGTCACTGGCGTTTGCATTGTCGGTGGGCATTTATGCCGCAAGCCGTCCCAAATCCGCCCGATTTATTATTCCCATACTCGATATCCTCCAGTCCGTCCCGATTGTTACTTTTTTTCCCGCGGCCCTGGCCGTTGCGATCAGCCTCATGGGTGGCGGAGGATTCGGGCTCAATGTCGCGGCCATTATTCTCGTCTTTACCAGTCAGGCCTGGAACATGGCATTTTCCGTTTATGAAAGCCTTCAGGCAATACCCCGCGATATTCACGAATGTGCTGAAGCCCTGGGAATCCGCGGTTCCCAGCGATTGCTCACCATCACCATCCCGAGTTGTATTCCGGGGCTGCTTTATAACAGCATCGTGAGTTGGACGGCGGGCTGGTTTGCCCTGACGGCGTGCGAGATATTGACAGTCGGAAATAAGAATGTCTCGCTTCCCGGGTTGGGAAGCTTTATCGCCAACGCCAACAATTCACAAAACCCCTTCGTCATGGGACTCATCGGAGTTGTGGCTCTGCTGCTGGTGGTGGTGGGCATTGAGATTTTCATCTGGCGCCCGCTTGGCGTCTGGGCGCAGCGTTTTCGTTATGAAATGACCGTTTCAACGATGTCGCGGGATTCAGCTCTGCTGAGATGGTATCAGCAGGGGCGGTTCCCGCGGTTCCTCTCCCGCGTGCTGGTGGTTTCGCTCAACCGGATGGCCAATGCCGTCTTTTCACGCGTGCGTGGTTCGTCGCTCAGGGCGATCCTGCCGCGACGCGAATCACCCGGTCGAGCGGCCAAAATCTGGTTTACGGCCATCCGTGTCGCATTCTGGCTCTCCGCCGCCGCCGTCACCGCTGGTGGAATATATTATGGCATCCATACCATCCAAGGGCACTATCCGCCGCTGGCCCGCTTTATTCCCCTGGCCATCGGCGAATCGTTTGTCCGCATCATGCTGGCGTACCTGCTTTCGCTGGCGTGGACCGTGCCGCTGGTGCTCTGGGCGTATCGCAAACCGCGGCTGCTGCGCGGGCTTTCATCCATCTCACAGATTCTCGCCAGTCTGCCCGCCATCTCGCTGACCTTTCTGGTGATTAATATCTTCGTCATTCATCTGAACCTTGGCCATTTCTGGGGGGTGGAAATTGCCGGCGAAATACTCCTCATGAACGGTGTGCAGTGGTATGTGCTCTTTAATATGCTTGGCGGACTCAGTCGCGTACCCGGCGATCTGATCGAGGCGTGTGATGCGATGGGCATGTCCCGCTGGAAAAAATTCCGGTACCTACTGCTGCCTGTCATCATGCCGTCGCTGCTCACCGGCACAGTAACGGCCTTCGGCGGTGGCTGGAATACGCTCATTTTCAGTGAAGCCATTCAATACGCGGGGCACCAATACAACGTGATGGGGATCGGCTGGCTGCTGAATGTGGCGTCGGGGTCGGCATCGCCCGGGCGATATTCCGGTCCGCTCACCAGTCAGCAGCAGGGGGCACTTCTGCTGCTCGGCGTCGGGGCCCTGATGATTTTTATTGTGGTTGTCAATCGGCTGGTGTGGCGTCGGCTGCAGTCCTGGGCGTCAGATCGATTCCGGATTGATTACTAGCCGATATGATGGTTCACCGGATATAAGGCAGAAGCTTTCGATATGCTCTTGAAACTTGATCATGTATCGAAGATATACCAGACCGACGGGCCGCCCGCTACGGTGCTGGCGGATATTTCCATGGATATTAAATCCAATGAATTTGTGTGCGTCGTCGGGCCGTCGGGTTCTGGCAAATCGACCACGCTACGGCTTATCAACGGCCTGATGCCTCCGAGTTCGGGCAGCGTCTACTTCAAGGATCGGCCGATGACGGGGATCAATCTGCAGTGTGCCATGGTGTTTCAGAATTTTGCGCTTCTCCCCTGGCTTACGGTGCGACAGAATATTATGCTCGGACTTGAGGCCCGTAATGTGCTTCCGGTCGATGCGAAAAAGAAGGCTGATCTGTATATTGACAAAGTAGGACTCGACGGCTTTGAAAACGCTTATCCGCGGGAACTCTCCGGCGGGATGAAGCAGCGGGTGGGCCTGGCTCGCGCTCTGGCGATCGAACCGGAACTGCTGCTCATGGACGAGCCTTTCAGTGCGCTCGACCCTCTCACGAGTATCAATCTGCGGGAGGAATTGCTGGATATCTGGGCCGATCCGAACCTTGCCGTGAGCACGGTGGTGATGGTGACGCATAATATTGAAGAGGCGGTGGAACTCGCCGATCGGGTGGTCCTCATTGCCGGGCGGCCGGGGCGGATTGTGGCGGATATCGATATTGCCATCCCGCGTCCGCGGAATAAAAATTCGGACGGTTTTACCCGTTATGTGGATTCGATTTTTTCCCTGATGGCGGAATGCTGACAGGTTTGAAAATGCAGGAGCAGCGTATGACGGAAGATGGCAACAATCCAGCGAATATGACTCACGAGTCGGAATCATTTGTAGCCCCGCTCCCTCCAACAGGGCTCAGCAAGGTGCTCGGGCTGCTGGAAGTTCTCGATGATCATGGCGGTCGCGAGGATATCTACAAATTGGCCCGCGAGTTGCGGGACAGTTTCGGAGAATTAATTATTATCATCAAAGCCGCCGAGATTCTGGATTTTGTGGAAACGCCCGGAGGTGATCTGGTCCTGCTGCCGCTTGGCAAGCAGGTGATCGAACTTCCGGTTAATGAGAAAAAGAAGATCATTTCTCAGCAGGTGGGCAAATTGCCGCTCATTGCCCATATGATCCGATTCCTGGCCGGAAGAGAAAATCATCAGGCGACCCGGCCGGAAGTCATCGAAGAATTAACCCGTGCCATGCCGACGGAGCGCCCGAAGCCACAGTTTGATGCACTGGTCAATTGGGGCCGCTATTCAGAACTGATGACCTTCAGTCGCGATGAAGACGTGCTGAAACTCTCTGAAAAGGCGATTCAGAAGGAATAAAGCAGATATCGGGGGGCGGCGTTGGGGTTAAAGTGCCTCGGCCCTTTGAGGATGGCCTGCACGCACGGCGGCGCAATAACGATCACCTGGTTGTTCACCTCGGTTATCGTGGCTTTGCCGCCGTGATTCAGCCATACATACGGCATGACCGTGGAAGAAATGAGTTGAACGATATTGGTGCCGAGGGGAACCTTTTTGGACTTTTTCGGGTCGCCTGTCAGATGCTGCAAATCCCTTCCTCCACGGATAATCCGAGGCAGGTTAGCGACCAGATTCGGCAGATAGTAACTTCTGAAAATCAGATGCTGATCATCCTGCTTCTGAGTCGTCAGGAAAATCACATTCTGGTCAGCGGTGACCACAAAACGGTGGCTGTGGGCAAAACGTTTTAATGCCACGGCCATGTCCAATCGCAGGCTCTGAGCCGCCAAGGTGAACGACAGCTTTTTCTTCAGGTTCGTCCCGCATCCTTTGACGGCGGCCCAGTTGTTCACCATATTCTGTCCGGAGAGTTTGCGGAATTTGCGAAACACCTGCTCAAGGGTCAGGTGCTTGATCGTCAACTTCGGCATACTCACCGCGACGAGTTTTGGATCATTCAATACGAAAATAACCCGCCCAATCTGAGCTGGCCGGAAGTTGGGGTCTTTTGGAAATTTGAAGTTATTCCCGGTTTTGGATTTGTTCGTTGTTGTTGATGTCGTGGGTTTAGCCATTGCAGCTACCCCGAGAGCGAGATAAGTCAATACGGCCGCACTGAGCCAGCCGATACGTAATCTTCGCTCCACGAAGCATCCCCGCTGTCGTGTCATGCGTCGCGCCTCAATTCACGCAGAACCTCTGATGACCACTCAAGCATATCGCCCCAAGCACCGGAAAAGGCAGATTGAAGTACCGCAAAATAAACCCGGCGATTATCCGGTCTCAGTGGCCGGTTGAACTGATCATACGCTGAACATAGACCGGGGCACTGACGACCAACTCACGATCAAAATAGATGATCGTGGCACGACCGCCGTTCTTCGTCCAGATACTCGGTTCAATGGTTGATTCAATGAGGCTTACCAGTTCCTTGGCGCGATCGGTGGTGGTCTTGGTGCCGGCATTGAGTTGCGAATTCTGCTGGAAGATGCTGCCGCCGCCGCCGATGTTTCCAATGCCGCCCCCTCCCTGACTGCTTACCTGGGAAGTACTGTTTTGCGTGGCGCTGGAAAGATTGAATTGCGGGGCGTTGGTGAAATTCGGCACCGTCATGACCAGATCGCCGACGGGATAAACCCGGGTGACCATCCGCCGATTGGCATCGCTTCGCGTTGTGATCATGAGAACATTGTCGTGGACGTAATAAATCAGGGGCGTCTGCGGCGAAACCTCTTCCAGAATCAGCGAGAGTGTTTTACGGGCCGAAACATCCTGCAGCGTGAGGCTGACGGGGGTCAGCTTGGAAATGCCCGCATTCTGCAGAACATTCCAATTAACGAAAATATTGGCTCCGGTAACGCTGCGGAGATACGTAATTGCATCATTGAGAGGCAGATCATTCATGGTGGTCTGCGGCAAAATCTGATCCATGAGCGCGCGAGTGTTAACTGCCGCCCGTGTATGCGGGATAAATAACGCGATGGAGAGACAAACCGCAGCGGCTGATAAAGCTTTACGGATACTCATAACATACGCTCCGAAACACTTTTCTCTAAGCTAGCGTATCCAAATCAAACCGCAGGATCAAGTGCAAAATCCCGATTTTTCGGGCACGGTGATTTTTCAGGGACCAGCTGGGAGTGCAAATGTGCCCATCCACTGCTACACATCTTACCCCGCGCCGATCTGAACGGCGAACAGCCACCGGATGCGATCATCGCAAATGTTAGCCGATGGATTTAATCCGCCGGTTGCCACCGTCGTGTAAACTGGAACAAACCGCAGAGAGGGAGAAACCGAATTAACCGCAGGGGACGGGCGGCCGGGCCGCCAGAGAGGTGAAAGTTGAACAGAAGAAAGTTGAGCAAGCACGTTCATGCTGGCGCATGAGGTGAGTGGCTATTCC
>JAKAVA010000101.1 GCA_021827645.1 Planctomycetota bacterium | reverse complement strand
TCACCGACAAACGCATCCGCCGTGGCGTATTCAAAAGCGTCCCGCAGTTGATTGATGCCATCAACGAGTTCGTTGAACATCACAATCAGAGCCCAAAGGCTTTCGTCTGGACCGCCAAACTCGAACGCATTCTGGAAAAAGTTGCCAAGGCCCGCGCCGTCCTGAATAATGCTCAATCTATTTGATTCACTACACTAGTGGCGATATTTATCGCTTTCTGGCTTCTGACGCGAAGATCCCGACCCACGGAAGGCTTTCCAATGAGCGCTACCGGGGGTGGAATCGATTCGCAAACATCGGGTCTTACCCCCAATACAACTCCGGCGGCTGCCGGGCCGCCGGCGGGAGGAAGCAGTGCGATGGGCACCTTTGTCAGCGGCATGGTCGGGGGCGTAGTCGGAGCCGTTGCCGGGAATATGCTCTACAACGCCGTCGAAGGTCAATCACCTCCAGCCTCGCCACCGGACCAACCTGCCGGAGCGGTTACGGGCGGAGAAGTCTCCGGCGCGTCAACGCCTGATGCCGCATCGGACTGGACTGGCGGCGGTGGTGGTGATGATGCCGCCGGCGGGGCCTTTGATGATTCGACCGACACCAATAGTACCGATGGCGACGCCCTTGACGATTCTTCGGATGACAGTGATGGGGACGATGGTGGCGCCTTTTAGTCGTGGCCGTTCGATCTCGACAGGCGGATGCAGCTCATATGTAGAATTTGCCGACAAGAGGTATTTCAGGCAGGCGATATTCTGAATCTTCGGCTACACTCATGCGTTGACAACATCTTGGGTGAGCGACAAGGAGGATAAATATGAATCAATTGCTGTTCTATCAAAAACCGGAACCACTCAATGCGGCGCGGCATCGCGGCCTGAAACTCACAACGGAAGATCCCGATTTTTCCTTTGCAGCCGGCACGAACAGTATTCCTCTGGCGGTGGCGGAATTTCCACGCGCCGCACTGGATTTTCCCATTGTCTTTGCCGGACAGCCGGATAAAGGGGCCTCGCCGATAGTCATCGTCGGTCTTAAAAGTAATGAAAACATATTCGTGGATGGCAAAGGTGCGTGGCTGGCGAGCTATATCCCTGCATTTGTTCGCCGCTATCCGTTTGTTCTTGCAGAGCAGCCGGGCAGCAAGGAACTTACTGTAATGATCGATGTCACGTACAAAGGTTTTTCCGTAGAACGCGGGCAACCCATATTTGTCGATAACGACCAGCCATCTGAATTTCTGAAAAACGCCATGAAGTTTCTTCGTGAATTTCATGAACAGGCACAGCGGACGCGCGAGTTCATGCAGGAATTAAAAAACCTGGACTTGTTGGTATCACGACAATTTCAGATTGCTCAGGCGGGAAAACCGGTTTTTACGCTTCGGGATTTTTATGTTGTTGATGAGTCTCGACTGGGTAAGCTTTCCGACATGCAGCTTATTTCCCTCAGTCGTCGCGGCTATCTGATGCTGATCTACGCGCACCTGTTTTCGCTGGCCAACATGCAGAAAAACTTTTCCAAGCTGGTCGAGACGCTCAAGTTGCCAACTCAGGCCGCAGCCGATTAGGCAAAATCTAAATCAAAACTCTCTGCCCACATAATTTCCGTTACTTGGTATTCCGCTTGGGAAATGCCTGCAGGTAACCCCGATTATCTTTTCCAATTCCACCGTTCAGAGCTGTTTTAATTCGGGAATCCGGCATACCGAATTTTGCCTTGACCTCGAGAAGATCATGCATTTCGCGGGGGGTAAGCTGGTTCACGCGGCCGAGGCTCAGAGTCAGCAGGAGAATACGGCAGTAGGCATCCAATATTTCAAGTTTGTAGTACGCTCCTGTTAACGATGAGTCAAAGCAGACCGCCCCATGATTCCCCATCATGACCGTGTTGGTGTCTTCATTCATGACGGCAATGACCGATTCGCCGAGTTCTTTGTAGCTGGGGGTCGTATACGGGGCCGTCGGGACCTTACCGAGGAATACCTCTGCCTCGGGGTGGATTCCCTCAGGAATGGGAATATTGGCCATGGCAAAGGCGGTAGCATGCGGCGGATGTGAGTGAATGACGGAGCGTACATTCGGCCTCGCCTTGTAAATCTGCAAATGCAGCAAAACTTCACTGGTACGCTTCATTTTATTTGTTTTGTCAATTTGCTGCCCATCCATATCCACAATCGTAATTTGATCGGGCGTCAGGAATCCTTTCGATACACCGGTCGGTGTACATAGGACACGATCTTCGGAAATTCGCACACTGTGGTTTCCTTCGTTGCCGGCACAATACCCCCGAAGCCAGACTCGATGACCAATGTCACACATTTCTTTTCGGATATCTAAGACCGTCGACAACTTAAGCTCCTGAACTTCATATCTTTACTCGCGGTGCAAATTACAATCGCACTTATTTCAATGCATAGTTTACTCTCGGTGAGGCGTTAGTAAAATGCTGCATCCGGAAGCCGCGTTTTTTCGAGGAATTCCCGCCGTCGATCTCACTTGACGAACAATGCTGTTTACTTTTACTCTTCTAGGTCTTCTGTCGTCGGCGTTTGTGCACCGGCGCGTTCTCGTATGGCATCGGCTAAGGAGTAGATTTCGTGGCGAAATATGATCATGTACTCAAGCAACTCGATGATTTCAAAATTGAACTGCCCTCCTGGGGCTTTGCCGATACGGGAACACGCTTCGGTAAATTTTTGCAGTCGGCGGCTGCCCGCAGTATCGAGGAAAAGCTCGCCGATGCAGGGCAAGTTCATCGGCTCACCGGTGCTTGTCCGACAGTTGCAGTCCATACGCTTTGGGATTTCCCCAGCGGAAAAAGTATTGCCTCCGTCGTCAAGGCGGCCAAAAAATATGGGGTGGCAATTGGGGCGATAAACCCCAATGTATTCGAATCGCAACAGTACAAATGGGGATCACTGACCAACCGTGATCCTGATATCCGTGAACAAGCTTTTGCACACATACGTGACTCGATTGAAATCGCTCGGCAGGTGGGTAGCGAATATATCTCACTTTGGTTTGCTGACGGTATCAACTATCCCGGACAAGCCGACTTGATTGAGCGAAAGCATCTCATGGCCGACGCCTTGAAATCCGTTCATGATACCATGGCTGAAAACATGACGATGCTGGTGGAATATAAGCCCTTTGAGCCAGCGTTTTACGCCACCGACATTGCCGATTGGGGTATGGCCATGCTTTTTGCGCGTGCGGCAGGCCCGCGGGCTAGGGTGCTCGTAGATACCGGACATCACTATCAGACAACCAACATTGAACAGATTGTCGCCTGGCTCCTGGATGAGAACATGCTCGGCGGCTTTCATTTCAATGACCGTAAATATGCCGATGATGACTTAACCCTAGGCTCGATCGATCCCTACCAGGTATTTCGAATTTTCCATGAAATAGAGAATCATCGTTTTCGCACCGGCAAGAAGCCGGCGCTGGCGTACATGGTAGATCAAAGCCACAACCTGAAGCCAAAAATCGAAGCGATGATCCAAACGGTCGATACCGCACAGCACTTATATGTCAAGGCTTGTCTGGTAGACCGTAAAGCCCTTGCCACCGCGCAGGCTAAAGAAGATCTGGTCGCCAGCGAAAATATCCTCCGCGCAGCCTTTTTCACCGATACCCGGCCCATTCTCGCCGAATGGCGAAAATCTCACCGGCTGCCCATCGACCCCCTTGCGGCGCACCGCGCAAGTGGTTATGAGCGCCGAGCAGCGGCAAAACGGAGCAAAGGCGGCAAAACCGATCACTCTTTTGCCTGATCGGCAAACAGATGTCGGTATCTATCCGCCAGCGCCCTCCAAGTTTCGGTTTCTCGCGGGATAAATTCTCGGATATTCCCGGTTCGGGCCACCAATCGTCGCCCCTCGGCGATGGACGATAACTGTCCCACGGCTATCGCCTGGGTAATCACATTGCCGATAGCCGTCGCTTCGACGGGTCCGGCAAGGACGGTCATCCCGGTGGCATCGGCGGTAAAAGCATTGAGCAGATCATTTTGCGATCCTCCGCCGACAATATGGATTCGCGAAAACTTTCTCCCGGTGACTTCCGCAATCATTCCCGCAACCCGGGCATATGCGGCGGCAAGCGATTCGAGAATGACGCGGGTAATCGATCCCGGTGAATCCGGGACAGCCTGTCCGGTTTGCCGGCAGTAATCGGCAATTTTTCGCGGCATCTCGCCCGGTTGTGAAAATGGCGGATGATCCGGATCGATGACGGCCTGATGCGCCGGGGCATCTGTGGCCATGCGCACCAGCGATGCGTAATCGTAGTCGTGACCGTCTGCCGCCCAGGCGCGTCGGCATTCCTGCAGAAGCCACATACCGGGTATATTTTTAATGAGTCGTATCCTGCCTCCGACTCCACCCTCATTGGTCAGATTAAATCGTGCCGCCTGGGATGTCAGAACAGGTTGGTCAATTTCCGCTCCCAGCAGGCTCCAGGTTCCGCTGGAGATAAACAGCCAGTCATCACCCTCACCGGGTACGCCAATCACGGCGCTCGCGGTGTCGTGGCTGCCTACGGCGATGACGGGAACCTCCGCCGCGATTGGAATATCGATTGCATCGGGCAGCATCGGGCCGAGAACACTCCCGGGTGTTGTGATCGCTGGCAGTAGTGTGCTGCGCAGCGGAATGGCGCTCAATATTTCGGCGGCATATTGGCGGGTTCGTGCATCAAGCATCTGCGAGGTGCTGGCAATGGTATATTCATTTCCGATATGTCCGCAGAGCCAGTAATTCAATAAATCCGGTATGTAGAGCAGGAATTTGGCCTGATCTAAAAACCTGCCGCGATGTTCCGCCATCCATGTAAGCTGAAAAAGCGTATTGAGATTCATGGTTTGGATGCCGGCAATGCTGTAAAGATGCGCACGCGGCATTCGGCTGAAAAAAAAATCCGGCACACCGTTGGTCCGCTCATCCCGATAATGCACCGGGTTGCCGATCAGGTTACCGTCGTGGTCCAACAGACCGAAATCAACACCCCACGTATCAACGCCGATACCTTGGATGTTGATATCCTCTCGTATGGCCATACCGATACCGGCTTTAATTCCACGCCAGAGACTGAGAATATCCCAGTAAAGGGTTGATCTCACCCTGACAGGCTCATTGAGAAAGCGATTTTGCTGTTTGAGTGTTATACCGTCAGTTCCGACTCTAGCCGTGATTACGCGGCCCGATTCGGCTCCCAGATCAACGGCAATATAGGTTTGGTCAGACATGGATTGGATTCACTCCTTCCGTCATAGATTTCGCGATTACTCAGCGGTTACCAAATCAATCGAGGATGATATCACGTAATACAGAAAAGCGCAAAATTGAATGGTTTCTATCGAAAATAAGAGAACTGCCTCGCCTTGCCCCGGTGTTGAGAAATCAGCCATTACCATTTACACTTCTGATCCATCGGAAGTGTATGGCGGTATCGTTTCGGAGACTAAATTGAATACTGGATCAGGTTCCAACTGGATTGAAGCGGTTGCGTTGCACTGGACCGGCGGATTGGCGTCGGCAAGTTTTTATCTGCCGTTTCGCTTCGTGCGAAAGTGGAATTGGGAAACCTACTGGCTCGTGGGCGGATTTTTCAGTTGGATCATTGCCCCCATTTTCTTTGCATGGCTGCTGGTACCTGATTTCTGGCACGTCATCTCGGGCGCCGGCGGGAAGGTGCTCATCTGGACTTACATCTTCGGCGTTCTATGGGGTATGGGTGGATTAACTTTCGGCCTGACGCTGCGCTACCTCGGTATCGGTTTGGGGATGGCGATTGCCCTGAGTTACTGCGCGGCATTCGGCACGCTCGTTCCGCCCATTTTTGCCGGTAAACTGATGACCCTGCTGACTCAACACTGGGGGCAGGTTATTCTCCTCGGTGTGTTGGTGTGCTTAGCCGGCATTGCCGTCAGCGGTTGGGCAGGTTGGAGCAAAGAACAGGAACTTCCTCCCGAACAGAAGCAAAAGGTTGTCAAAGAATTCAACTTCAAAAAAGGTATTCTGGTGGCAACGTTCTCGGGAATCATGAGTGCATGCTTCAATTACGGTCTGACTGCCGCCACACCGATCGTAAAAGCTTCAAAAACGCTGCTTATCACACACCATGCGATGCCAATCTGGGATGGTCTTCCATCCCTCGTGGTTTTACTCTGGGGTGGTTTCACAACCAATTTTGTCTGGTGTCTGATTCTTCACTTCAAAAATAAGAGCGGTGGCCAGTACGTAGCTCCCGTCGTCGGCGCAGAGGCGGATCGCATTGTGACCGGACTGGACGGCCCCGGCTATACCGCAACGCCCGACGTGGTTGGCAATGTCCAACCGAAGCGTGTTCCTCTTCTGGGCAACTATGTCTTTTCGGCGGCTGCCGGAGTGATTTGGTATTTCCAATTTTTCTTCTACACCATGGGGCAGACCAAAATGCCCAAAGCTGGTAAATTTTCCGGCTGGACTCTTCACATGGCCAGTATCATCATCTTCGCCACACTCTGGGGCGTGGTGCTCCATGAATGGAAGGGGACGAGCAAAAAGACACACTGGATCATCACCGCCGGGGTCGCTACCCTCGTGCTATCCACGTTAATTGTCGGTGCAGGCAATTATCTCAAGCAAAAGGAGAAGGCACCCCCCGTGAAAACGGCGCATGTTGCCGCTGTTATCGCACATCATGCTTGATTCCATTGCATTCCCGACCCGTGCATTGGTGAAGGAGGTTTATCACCGCGACGGCTTCTTTTCGGTCGGTTTGGTGTTCGCGTGACTGGGCTGCTTTGCGCCCCCGATGCTGGCTGGTAGTTTGGGTGCAATTCGCTTCCATACTCGAATTCGCCATGTTGATGCAAAATAATAATGCCACTGGTAATACCATTTGAAATCCTTGTGGTATACCAAATGCCAGTCGGGCCCAAGCAACTTGTCAATGGCCACCGTGGATAGGGGACCGGTGTGGATATCGCCGTTACGATCGGCAAAGACAAGCGTCTTGAGGCCCTTATTGTAGTACGCCCAACGCGCGATACTTCGCCACGGTCCCGGCTTATCCGGAAGAAGCGCAAATCGCGGTATATGCCAGTAGAGCGAGTTCGGAAATTGCCAGCCGGGATAGGACTTTAGCGGAAGATGTAGCACCTGAAGCATGTTCACGGCTGCGTCGTCGAAGGGATGATTGGTAATTGAATATGCGATGAACATGCGCAAATGTTCACTTGGATTGTAGTAGTGCATAACCTCACGATTCACAAAAGCCCATGGCTCCTGGCGACATATCAGGTTGTTGGTAAGAGCTGATGCGGTCATGACGCAACAAAGGAAGACACCGGCCGTGATCTTCACCACCATGCCCGGAAGTCGAGTAATCGACCAGCCAAGCCACAAAATCCAGCCCATTGCCATCAGCCCCATATATCGCGGCAGCCAAATAACAAAATGCGGATAGATCGAAAACGGATTGGATTTTGGCAAGGATCCGAGCCCGAAAATAAGCCCTGGTATAAGCAGCCACAACGCCACGAACCACCACCGTCCCCGCCCATTATCCTGCTTTTCCGCCTCTTGGCTGGTAATTTTGGTCTTGCGTTTTACTCCGCCGATCCGATCCCACGGAAATAATCCCAGCACCAGCACGGCCACCATCACCACCGAAGCACCCAATTCGAGTTGTTCGACCGCCGGGAACCCGCGGGTGGCAAGATGTTTGAGAAATCCGGGGCCAAGATGATACCAGTCCAGAATCTTTATGGTCGGTGGATACGTCGGCCATAGAAAGCCCAGAAGGCTTATTGTCGGCTGCCCCGCAACGGTACGCAGATTCATCTGGGTATACCTCGCTACCCATGCGAGTCCGCCCTCTGTATGGTGATAAGCAACGCCTTGGTAAAACCAGGTATGGTATCGCCACCACCAGTATGTCAGAATGCCGTCGATCCCGATGGAGGAAATGAACAGCGGCATATCCAATCCACGCCGTCGGGTGCGGGCGATCATCCAGAAAAGCTCGACAGCCAAAAAGAGCCAGCCCAGATAATCGGTCATGATCATAGCGGCGGCGCTGACGGCGTAGAGCGGAAACCAGATCCACCATCGTCCGCGGAGCCAGCATAAAAACAGTGCCGCATTAAGCGTCACAAAAAAATAAAATGCTCCGTACATCTTCAAATCGCGGCTGTAGTAAATCAAAAATGGATTGATTGCAAAAAGCAGCATGATCAGAAGGGCTGTCCGCCAATTCATAAATTGTCGCGCCAGCAAATAACCCACTGGCGCAATAAGCGATCCGAAAAACGCACCAGGGATCCGCAGCACGGAGGGGATGAAAATGTATCCTGTTGAAATATGCAGATAGTTCTTTAGAAAGCCGCCCCATGCCCACAGTAGCGCGTACCAGCCGGGAGGAAAGCCCTGTCCGTTGAGGGAACCCATCAGATTGCCGAACGTGCCTGAGACTCGGCCCAGCGTGATGGTTTCATCGCACCAGAATGACTGTTCACCCAGTCGCCAGAACCGCAGGAATGCTCCAAGGGCAAAAATGGCGAAAAAGCCGATCCAGAAGATCAAACTTTTCATTCGGTCTGAGTTTGGGGGGGCGACACCCACCGATGACGGCGCACCGGTATCCCCGGCTGCCGCCACTTTACCGCCGTGGCGGTTTCGCTCTGTAGGGGCCATAATAGACATCATGTGTATAACGCAAGGAGGCAGGATTTGTTGTATAGATTTCCGATTCACTGCGACCTGATCCCATGGCCCAAATAAATTCCCTGATCGTCGCGACGACCAACTTCGGTAAAATACGCGAAATTCAGCATGAATTGGATAGCGCTGGACTGAGCTTCATGACGACCCGGACCATTGCCGACCTCCCCGGCTATCAAAGCCCTCAGGAAGACCAGCCGACATTCATCGGCAATGCCATCATCAAAGCTACAGCCGCAGCTAAATACGCTGGCAGTTGGGCATTGGCCGATGACTCCGGCTTATGTGTGCGGACACTCGGCGGAATGCCGGGGGTATACAGTGCGCGATTCGCCGGCCCGAATGCGACCGACACCCAGAATAACGCCAAACTCATGGCCGAGATTCAGAATTTAGATATCGACCATCACCCGGCCTCTTACATATGCGTCATCGCGCTGGCCTGTCCTCAGGCGCTGGTCGCCACCTTCACCGGGCATCTTGAAGGCGAAATCACCCTTTCGCCAAAAGGGAGCGGTGGATTTGGATACGACCCCTATTTTTTTATTCCTCCACTTGGCCGGACGGCGGCGGAATTGACACTTGATGAAAAGTCGCAAATCAGCCACCGCGGAATCGCCATTCGCTCCGCCATCCAGTGGATTCGCCTCAACTTGCCTCAACTCAGTGCCTGCCCCTGATTCAATAGATCACAGACGTGGGTCGGAATCTGCCTGGGGAATGAACTGGCGTTCGTCGTCGGTAACGGTTTCATTGAGCATCCATCGAGTCATCAAGTCTGCGGCCAGCGGCGCCATGCCGATTCCAACTTTGAAATGTCCCGCACAAAGATAAACGTTCGATCTCTCCGGAAGAGGCCCCATCAAAGGCTTCCGTTTCGGCCCTGTTGGCCGCAAACCGGCCCAAATGGACTCAATGCAGGCATCAGCTAGAGGCGGGCAGGTTGATATGGCCCCATGGGTTAAAAATTGCACCCCCGAAACGGTATTGGAAATATCAAAGCCCGCCTCCGGTTCTGTCGTGGAACCGACCAATATCCGCCCGTCCGGCCAGGGCACCAGAAAAATCGCTTCGTTTTTTACGATATGGCTTATGACGGGCCGACGGGTAGATATGAGCATCGCCTGCCCTTTGATCGGTCTGACCGGTGCAACTCGTTCGAGCGCCTGGGACAGCGTCGGTGTTCCATTACCGGCGCAGATGAGCAGACGGTCACCCTCAATCTCACCATCGGCAAGTCGAACTGTTGGTCGGGCCGCATTCAATTCCACGCCCAGAACTTTCGTGTTCGGCCGTATATCCACACCGGATTGTCGGCACGCGGATTCCAGTGCCGCAAGCAGGTCTGAGACATCAATCTGGGCGGATCGATGGCAAACCAGGGCTCCGAATTCACCCACCGCTACGTTTGGTTCTAATTGTCGGGCCTCATCGGAATCCAGCCATTCCATCACCGGCTGGTCCTCAGGCATGCCGTCCACGGCAGATCGTGCACCAGATGCGAATTCGACTTCTTTCAGACCTTGTGTAAGGTGACGGTCTGAAGTGACCAGCTCAAATTTTCCCCGTCGCATATAGCCGATGGCTCGCTGCGTGGCTTCGCTCAATTCTTTTACAAACTGCGGATACTGCCGGAGGCTCTCATGGTGCAGGCGCTGAAGAGGGCCCGGTGTGGGCATGGATGAGGGCCAGAGCGCACCAATCGCCGCTGAACTCGCCTCTTTGCCCACGGCGCCCTGTTCCAGCAGTGTAACTTGGATGCCGCGCTGCGCTAGACGCCAGGCACAACTCATCCCCATGACACCACCTCCGACAATCGTTATCTGCATATCGTATTCCGCTTAAATCATTTGCCGCCCTGATCGCAGCCGACGCCGAACCTCTTCTTTTCTTTGCCCGGTCCCCAAGGCTCGGAGCGTGAATGGCTGCGATGCGTTACCATGGTTTTTGCATTGAATCTACAATACGTCTCGCCAGGCGCTCAATGACCGCCTGCTCGGCATCAGGCAGCTGCGTTCCAATCGCCGGCACCTCGGATGCCGATGCGGAGAAATTCTTTCGAACTTCGAGCACCTTGCCGGTGCGAAGATCACGCCACGTAAAATCCACCGCAATGCTGACCTGGGTTTGCTGCGGCAGATTGGTTTGAAAATTGCTGTTAAGCACATTTTCCTGCACGGAGACGATGGTACCCGTCAGTACCGAATCGGCGGTAGATCGTGAAGCCAGCCGGTACGGGGTACGGGCCTCAATGTTTTTGTCGATGGCCTCGGTAAGCTTGAATTCAAGTTGCCGTCGGAAGGTTTCGTTACGCCACATGGGTACAGCGACCGTTTTTATACTGGAGTTGTACAGAGACCGTGTTGTGTAGCCGCATCCACCCAGAAAAAGCATCGGCAGTGTTAACAGTACGGTTCGAATCATCCATTTCATTGAATGGTCCCCGCTCCAAAATGGTTGATTAAGGCCTTTTTCGCCCGAACGGCCCAGATGGTATCGGGCCATCCGTTGATGACACGACGGAAATAAAATTTGGCGGCTTGCGGCTCGCCGAAGCGGAGATAAAACCTCGCTACCAGCAGTTCTTTCTTCCCTTCCACCTGATAAATGCGTTCTTCCAATGCATGAGCTTGATATTTTTCCGCCAGACGAGGATGATGCCGGATGATCGAATCGAGTTTCGCCTCGGCATTGCGCAGGGGGGTAAGATCAAATCGAACGCCTTTGAATGAACCCAGCATGCACTGTGCTTCGCGAATGTCGGCTTTGATGACGAACTGGCTATACGGATAGCGCCGGATGAAGTTTCGATAGGAATTCAGCGCTGAATGGAATTCACCCTGTGTGTAATAATAATCCGCTACGCGGATACCCGCGAGCTCAGCCAGCGGCGAGCCACGCTGGCGATCCTGAATTCGCCTCAGCAGGCGGAGCGCATCACCCGTTACCGGAATGATCTTCATTCCCAATAAATTCCGCTTGTAGCCGGCCAGAAATGCACATGCAATGTTGTACTCGCGTTCAAGGCACGGTCCATACAGCGGGCTGTTGGGAAAATTGTCCAGCAAATCTTCATAGGGAAATAGTGCGCGATACTTGCGGCCGATCAGGTTGTACGCATCGCCTTGAAGGAGCAGAACTTCGGGCACCAATGGGTCGGTCTTATGATGTTTCAGGAATTTCTTGCTTTGATGGATCACCCGATACGCCTGATTGCGATGCAGTTCGGCGATCATGGTCGCTACTTTTCCGGCCGGTGTATCGGTGCCCGGTTTTACAACTGGAAGCCAGGCTCCATGTTTAAGCACCCATTTGGCAGTGGGGCGAACAGGCGCATTGGGCCTCGGCTTGCTTATCAGTGAGCAGCCGCTAAGCGATATCACCGCAACTGTAAACCCTATGATCCTTGCGCCAGCGCATTTCATGGTGCGGAAGTATAAGGCAGTGATGCGTGCTCGGCCACAGAATGCAGTGGTTGTATGGAGCGGTGGCAGGCAACTCTGGTGTCTACTTGGCCTCGGCGATCGTTTGCCTTACGATATCAGCCATCGAGTGCTGCAACGGCACCGGGGCGTAGCTCAGCTTGGCTAGAGCGCTTGGTTCGGGACCAAGAGGTCGCAGGTTCAAATCCTGTCGCCCCGAGTTTTTCGGCAAAGCCGAAAAAATAGAGCAGGAGTTTTGAGAGAGTCGATAGTAGAGCAAAATAAGGATGAGACAAAAGGGCGGCTGCCGCCGAAACGCAACACCTCCTGCGGTCTACTCTCAACTCTCTACTTTCATTGCTGGATAACCTATGGCCTTCACCTTTGAAAAGCTGATCGTCTATCAGAGAGCCATTGCCTTCGCTGACCGTATCTGTGCCCTCACCGAACCATTCCCACGTGGCTACGGCTTCCTTTCCGACCAATTGAACCGGGCCTTCATTTCCATTGCGGCCATCGGCAAATCCGAAAAACAGTGCAGGAGCTTTGAGAGACGAGTAGATAGTAGAACATGTTCGGCTTGAGCACCAAGGTAGCTGTCGCCAGCCATCGCAGCGGCTCCCAGACTCTTTTTTCAAATCTCTACTCGCAATCCCAGACCAACACAAGCACGCAACTTTGAAACATCGATCAATTCCTTAAAGTTTGGGGATATATTCCATTGCTTGAATCTGTCGTTAAAGTCGCATCAAACCGAATAGTCAATACCCATGACCTCACAAACCTGATCGGCGGCGCTTGCCTGGTACCCCATATTGCGGTGATAATGCTTGTGGCGGAGGTCGGTAACGATAGAAAAGGAACCGACTTCCAATGTTCGATGGGTATGAAATCAATGGGCTTTTCGACGAAATGTTTGAAAAGCCGGGTGTTCCCCGCTCGCACTACGCGGGGTTGTACGAGCGTATCAATCACCTCGGAATTACGGCCATCAAGCATCGAAGTGCGATGGCGGATGCCTGCTTTCGCAATCAAGGTGTCACATTTACCGTCTATAAAGACGCGCTGGGTGTGGAGAAGATTTTTCCGTTCGATGTTCTTCCGCGGATCATCCCCGCCGATGAATGGAACCTGATAGAAAAGGGGCTCATCCAGCGGATCACGGCGCTAAATTACTTCTGCGACGACATTTACCACCAACAGCGCATCCTGCAGGAGCGGGTCATTGACCCGGAGATGATCTACAACGCAAAGATGTTTCGGCGGCAGATGCTGGGCATCAATGTCCCCCGTGGAATTTACATCAGCATATGCGGGACCGATCTGATCCGGGATCGGAACGGCGACTATCTGGTGCTTGAAGACAACTGCCGCACTCCGAGCGGTGTCAGCTACGTGCTTGAAAACCGGGCGATCATGAAGCGCACATTCCCGGCAGTTTTTCAGGCGGCGCATGTCCGCCCCATCGAAGATTATCCGCATAATCTGCTTCAGTGTCTCAGGTATCTGGCGCCGCCCGATTTGCCGGACCCATGTATCGTCGTGCTGACCCCCGGCATGCATAACTCAGCGTATTACGAACACAGTTTTCTGGCCCGGCAGATGGGATTGGAACTGGTCGAGGGGCGCGATCTGCTGGTTGATGACAACTATGTGTATATGCGCACGACGGCGGGGATGCGGCGCGTGGACGTCATTTACCGTCGCATTGACGATGATTACATTGACCCGCTCTGCTTTCGGCCCGACTCGTTGCTGGGCGTGGCGGGCATTATGAATGCGTATCGGATGGGCCGCGTAGCGCTGGCCAATGCGGTGGGCGTCGGGGTTGCCGACGACAAGGCCATCTACCCGTACGTGCCGGATATGATCCGCTTCTACCTGAAGCAGGAACCGATTCTAAAAAATGTGCATACGTATATATGTGCCCGTCCGGATGATCGACGCTATGTCCTGGATCATCTTCACGAACTGGTCGTGAAGTCCACCAATGAGGCCGGCGGCTACGGGATGCTGATGGGGCATCAGGCGACGGAGGCCGAGCGTGAAGAGTTTGCTGTGAAAATTAAATCCGATCCGCGCAATTTCATCGCCCAACCGGTCATTGAAATCAGTCAGCATCCTTCCATCATTGACAACCGTCTGGAAGGACGCCGCATCGATCTCCGCCCTTACATTCTCTGCGGCCAAAGCATATCGGTCATGCCCGGCGGGCTGACGCGCGTTGCGCTGAAGCGTGGCAGTTTGGTCGTCAACAGCTCCCAGGGAGGTGGCAGCAAAGACACATGGGTTCTGGAGGACCAAAAATCATGATGGAGTCAAATTCTACGGCCTCAGCAACCGCCAAACGTCGTGCACGTACCCTGCTGGCCAGAGTGGCGGATGCGAGTTTTTGGATGAGCCGTTATATGGAACGGGCGGAGCATATCGCACGAATCCTGATGATCAGTGGAGATGTGCTCACCGGCGCCGGCGATCTGGACCCGCATTTCGCGCTGGAGGTCGCCGGCGACGTGCTGCGTATAACCCAGCGTGATCATATGTTCCCGACGCTGGCCCCGGCGGGGCGCAGTCCGACGCAGGTTATGGCGGCGGTGGCCCGGTACATGACCTTGGACGAGGGAAATCCGAACAGTCTGATCCACTGCCTGGCCAAGGCCCGTGAAAATGCGCGCGGCATACGCGAAAGCATTTCCGCCGAGATGTGGGAGCAGATCAACACGTTTTACTGGTCCGTCAAGAGTGAGGATGCCCGTGAGAGATTCGAAGACGTTCCGCAGGAATTTTATCGGCAGTTCATGCTCGGCTCGTTTCTCTTTCAGGGGCTTACGGATCAGACCATGGATCACGGCCAGGTGTGGATGTTTATCCAGCTCTCCCGGTACATCGAACGGGTGGACATGACGTGCCGGATATTGACGGCCAAATTTGCTACGCTATCGCGCATTGACGGTTCGCTGGAATCTTCGCTGCGGACCATTCAATGGATGGCGGTACTTCGCACCTGCTGCAGCATAGAGGCGTATCGTCGAAGCCATGTCGGTGAAATCGAGCCGTCGCGGGTGGCAAATTTTATTATTTTCGATCCTACCTTTCCGCGCAGCATTCACTTCTGTGTGAAGCAGGCGCTCGCCACGGTAGACCAGATTCGCGCTGGTCTGGCCGCTGATGCCGGGCGCGAGGCCCAGCGCCGGCTCGGCCGGCTCTTTGCGGAAGTGCAATATTCGCATGTCACCGGCGAGATGGACGATGGGCTTATTGATTTTCTGGGACGCACGCGGGCGGGTATTGCGGAGGCGGCGGCGGCGATTCAGGAACAGTGGTTCATGCGGGCCATCGATCCCAACGGATGGCGTGCGTGGTCCACGAGTGCGCTTTGAGGCTGAGGCATCAGGAGTTTTCATCATGCTGATTGGAATTGAACACACCACGGAACTTTCCTACTCCGGGCTTATCAGCGAGACGGTGATGGAATTGCGCATGGCCCCGAGGCAGGAATCGGGTCAGCAGCGACTTTCATTCGATCTTGCCGTGGGGCCGGCCTGTCAGATTCGCAGTTATTTCGACTGGCTGGGCAACACGGTACATGCCTTTTCCATTAATGGCCTGCACAAAAGTGTGAAGATCGTGGCCTCCAGTGTGGTTCAGACCCATCATCTGCATTCCCGATTGAGCGATCTGCCCGACCGTTGGCCACCGAGCAATCTGCCGGATTTCACCCTGCTCGATTTCCTCAAGCTGGAATCGCCCATCGGCGATTGCCCCGAACTGGATCACGTCGTCGGGGAAATCAGGCCGCGGGAAAGTGCCCGGCAGCTTGATGTCGCCATGGAGGTGATGCGGTATGTCAGCGATGAGTTTCAGTATGAAAAGGGGGTCACCAGTGTCAGTACGACGATCGAGGAAGTGCTGGTTCATCGGCGGGGGGTATGTCAGGATTTTGCCCAGGTTATGGTCGGCATCCTTCGAAAACTTGCGATCCCCTGCCGATATGTGAGCGGCTTTATTCATGCCGGCAACCGTGGCTATCGGGGCGCAACTCAGACGCACGCCTGGTGTGAGGCTTATTTCGCGTCCGCCGGCTGGGTCGGTTTTGATCCGACGAACAACTGTCCGGTGGGCGAAAACTTTGTCAAGATGGCCGTCGGTACCAATTACCGAGATGTCCCGCCGCATAAGGGTGTTTACCGCGGATCTGCCCGCGAGACCATGTCGGTATCCGTCATTACCCGTGAATTGCGGGAGCTGACCAACCGTCTGGTTGGCGAGCGGACCGGCAGCCTCGAAGTTCCGGTATTTAATTTCGCGGGTCGTGGGCCGGTGGGAGGGTGGATACTCGATGAACAGGTTCAACAACAGCAGCAGCAACAGCAGTGCGGAACCTTGATAATGAGTGACGGCCGATTGTCCGCGCCGCCATGCCGTGGCAAGGTTGGCATTCCTTGAGCTGGCTTACGGCGCTTCCGATGGCTCGTTGAATTCCGCATCGGCCGGTAGCACATCGACGCCGACAGTCACTTCGTGCTTGCCACCGCCGAGGATCACGCCGCGCAGCGGTGACACATCCGAAAAATCGCGTCCCCAGGCAACGGTAATGTGGCCTTCCAGCGGCCAGAGATGATTGGTCGGATCGATATCCATCCATCCATATTCCGGCACATACAGGCTGATCCACGCGTGCGAAGCGTCCGCTCCGATCAGTCTGCTTCCTCCGGGCGGCGGCTGCGTGACGAGATAGCCGGAGACGTATCGTGCCGAGAGCCCGAGGGAGCGAAGTGCCGCAATCGCGAGGTGTGCAAAATCCTGACACACGCCAGTGCGGCGTTCAAAGACCTCGGCAACCTGAGTCGAAACATTGGTTGCTCCACTGACGAACCGGAACTGGGCGTACACACGCCCCGCCAGATCCAGCGCCGCCTCCGCAATGGGCCTGCCGGGAGGGAATGATTGCAGCGCCCATCCGCGAATTTCCTCTGTCCAGTCAACATGCGGTGAGCGGAATCGAAATTCGGCGGCGGCCAGCCATTCACCATCAGGCTTTCCGCGGAGCAAATTCACCACAGATTCCCACGGGCTTGTCGGGAACAGCGCGGAGATTCTCGGCGGCGCCAGATCGACAACGCCTCTTGATTCCACCCGCAGTTCAAGATGCGGCTCATCAATCGTGAAAACCGTGGTGCGATTTCCGAAGCAGTCGAGCCGGGTGGTTCGCGATGCGTTCGGCGTGATATCAAGTTCCACCTGGGTCCATGTATGCCCCGGGCTATCGCGGGGAATAAGATGGGCCAGATTATGACAGACCGTCACCGGTTCCTGATAACGATAATGAGTCAAATGCCGGATGCAATATACAGCCATGTCAATGCCTCGATGATATTTGACGATGTCGCTTCATGATGCTCCAATCGCTCAGCGGGTACTCGCCGAGGCCCCGATCGACCGGCCGGGTGCTGCGTGCGTCAGATAGCGCCGGCTTAGCAGATCGGAAACCTGGAACATATCGACCAGCATCGAATCCAGCCGTGACTGCAGACACGATTCTTTGGCCGCAACGGCCGGCAGAGTGTTAAAGTCCATCAACCTCAGTTCCGTGAGACGCAAAAGTAAAATCTGCTGCACGGGTGTCAAGCGGGCTTCGTGCTGATTTCCCGGCAGTTGGGCGACATGCTCTTGAAGTCTCGCCAGTTGGAATGCCAATGAGCGCGGATTGGTTTCATCGGCAAGAAGCAGATCGGCGACGAGGGGCACCTGCAGCGAGGTCATGTATCGGCGTCGATAAGTGATGGCGGAATCCGCCACTTCAAGTACGGCCTCAAGCGCGTTGGGTGGTGGAGGCTCAGAGCCGCACAGGCTTGTCCGGCATAGTTGCACCATCGCCGCGCTGCGTTCAATTCGCCTGCCGATATCAAGAAAGCGCCACGCCAGCCCGCGCGACATGGATTCCATCGCGAGCCCTGCGAATGCGGCGAACGAAATCATCAGCTTATCAAGCGATGCCAGCCGATCGCTCAGGCGCCGGTCGCGCAAATCCCCGCCTGAAAAGTCCGAATCGATGCGATTAATAATGCGCCAGGTATCGATCGACATTCGATCTCGCACCAGGCTTGCGGTGGTGTATACCGACCGGAGCGTCGCCTGCAGGCCATACGCGAGAGCGGGGGCAAAAAGGATCTCCTCCATCTCCGCCTCGCCGACTTTTCCATGTTCGTCCGCCCGATCGATCTGTGCCTGGCGCGAAAGGGCCTCAAGCAGCAAGGGCAATTCGGTGCTGGATTCAAAATTCTGGTCGACCAATCGCCCCACGATGCCGCGGGAGAGTCGCACAATCGCCTCCGCCCGTTCAATGTAACGCCCCAGCCAGAACAGATTGTCCGCAACGCGGCTCGACAAATCGCCACCGGCACGTGAAATTTCCATCGGCAGTCCCGGTGGAGAAAGCAGGCTGAAGGAATCAACAGGTCCGCCGGAAAGAACCCACGTGTCCTTCGATCCGCCTCCACGCTGCATCGAGACGATCATGGATTCGGCTGAAATAGAGAACCGGGCCAATCCGCCCGGCATCACGTCATAGCTCTCGCCGGCAGCCGCCAGATGGGCACGAAAGGCGATGTGCCGCGCTTCAACCCGGTTTCCGATGATCACCGGCGCTGTGGAGAGCGAAATCTGCGCCTCCGCTACGAATTGAGCTGGATCCGCCGCTATGCGTTGTCGCCAATCATCCAGCTGCCCGGCGGACAGCGATTCCATGGAAATCGGCCCCTGGCGCGGGGTGTTGAATGCAGGCTTGATCAGCAACTGCGGCAGATGATCCAGCACGTAACGGAGCGATTCTTCATGCCCGCACCAATAGGATGTCACGGACGGGAGCTTAAGTTCTTCTCCCAGCAGGTGGCGGCATATGCGCGGTAGAAACGCCCCCAGTGCGGGTGATTCCATAAGGCCCGAACCCAGCCCATTGACCACGGCGACATTTCCGGCGTGAACCGCCTGCACCAGACCGGGAATTCCCAGCGTACTGTCGGGCATCAGTTCCAGCGGGTCGCAATACCCATCATCCTGACGCCGAAATATGACATCGACCGGTTGCAGACCGCCGAGCATCTTCATGAAGACGCGGTTGTCACGGACGGTCAGGTCGGCGCCCTCAACCAGCGTGTAGCCCAGATATTGCGCCAGATAGGCGTGTTCAAAATAAGTTTCGTTGTACGGACCGGGAGTGAGAAGAACCACCCGCGGATTATCCCGATTGTGCGGTGCCGCCGTCTGTAAAAGATTCCGGACTGAACGGAAGAAGGTGGCCAGACGGCTCACGTGACAGTCGCGAAAAATTTCCGGTATGGCCCGTGATACAACGATTCGATTCTCCAGCGCATATCCGGTCCCCGACGGCGCCTGCGTACGGTCCGCCAAGACGCAAAAACTTCCGTCAGGGCAGCGGCCGATATCGGTGGCGACCATATGGAGTCGACGATGATCCGCCGGTCTAGCGCCGACAAGCGGCCGGAGATAACCCGGATTGGGGAAGATGACATCGGGGGGGATGATGGCATCTTTTAATAGACGTTGCGGACCGTAGATATCGGCCAGGGCCATGTCGAGAACGCGTGCCCGCTGAATAAGCCCGTCGCTGAGACCCGCCCATTCCGGCGCCGAAAAAACCAGTGGAAGTGCATCAAGGACCCACGGCCGATCCATCCCGTCCGGATCGCCATAGACGTTGTACGTAACACCATTTTCATGAATCAATCGGCGAGCCGTTGCCCAGCGCTTTTCAAGTTCCACCGGCCCCAGCTCGCCCAGCAGCCGCACGAGCGTTTGCCAATGATCCCGAACACCGCCGTCCCGGCCGATCATTTCATCGGGCACGGCAGCAGCCGGAGAATAATGGCTGAACAATGAACGCGCTCGATTAGAAAGGTCTGCGTGGCCGATGGGAATATGATCTGTCGTCATCGTCGGGCATCATCACCGAATAGAGGTTCGTTCGTCAATCGCGTTTCACACACGGCGTAGATCAAGCGTAAACGGGAATTCATTCGATCGCTCAATACGCCTCAGATTCAGTGAGCCTGGGGTATGACCGAATTTGAAAAACCGTGCTGCCCGGCGTGATTGCGCCTCAAAGCTGTTCACTGGGAACGTAGAGAAAGCCCGTCCGCCCGGATGTGCCGTGTAATACGTGCAACCACCCACCGACCGATCATTCCATGTATCAATCAGGTCAAATATCAGCGGTGAATGAATGCCGATCGTCGGGTGCAGGCACGCCGCCGGCTGCCAGGCGCGATAGCGCACTCCGGCGACATACTCGCCGCGTCTGCCGGTGGGATGCAGGGGAATTTCAATCATGTTACAGGCCAGTACGTGGCGGCCGTCCACCAGCCCGGTAGCCTTAATTTCAAGCCGCTCCAGCGATGAATCAACGTAGCGAACCGTTCCGCCACCGCCGGGTTCCTCACCAAGCACATTCCACGGCTCGATGGCCTGCCTCAGCCGGACTTCGACACCGCCGGTGCTGGGCGAAGTGAAATCGCCGATCATGGGAAAGCGAAACTCAAGATGGGGTGCGAACCATTCCGGCTCGAGCGGATGCGACCGGAGCGAAGCGAGCACATCATGAAAATCCGCCTCCACAAAATACGGCAGTAAAAATCGGTCGTGCAGCTCCGAACCCCATCGAACCAGAGGGGCTTGATACGGGCGGCGCCAGAATTCGAGAATCAGCGTACGCAAAAGAAGCTGCTGCGTCAGAGACATCTGCGGATGCGGCGGCATCTCGAAGCCTCTGAATTCCACAAGGCCAAGACGGCCGGACGCCGAATCGGGGCTGTAAAGCTTGTCGATGCAGAATTCCGCCCGGTGGGTGTTCCCGGTTAAATCCACCAGCAGATTTCGGTAAATACGGTCAAGCATCCACGCCGGCGTGTGGGGTCCAACCGTGTTGATCTGTCGATTGGCGATTTCCAGTTCGTAGGTGCTCTCAACGCGCCCCTCATCGGCTCGCGGGGCTTGGCTGGTTGGCCCGACAAATAATCCGGAAAATAAATACGACAGAGACGGATGGTTATGCCAGAAGGAAACGAGGCTGCGGAGCAGATCCGGACGGCGGAGAAAAGGGGAATCGGCCGGAGTGCTGCCACCGACGACTATGTGGTTCCCGCCGCCGGTTCCGGAATGGCGGCCATCGAGCATGAATTTTTCCGTCCCCAGGCGTGCCTGACGGGCATCCTCATAAAGCCCAGTCGTAATTTCAATCGCCTCCTGCCAGGTTGATGCCGGATGGATATTGACCTCAATCACACCCGGATCCGGCGTTACCTTGAGCAGGTTCATACGGGGATCGCCGGGCGGGGGGTAGCCCTCGAGTGTCACGGGCATATCGAGTTCAGCGGCGGTCGCTTCAATGCGCCCTGCCAGATCGAGGTAATCCTCGGTATGCCGCAGCGGGGGCATGAAAATCCGCACAATACCATCGCGAGCTTCAACGCATAGGGCCGTACGGATGACCCACGCCGCTGATTGACCCGGTTCAATCGTGTCCGCACCTGTTGCGATCGCCAGCCGGGCTGATTCTTTGGGCGATTCAACGCTCGGCGCACCGCCGGTCATCGGCGGGTCATCCAATGATTGTTCACGGAATCCCACTGCGGGTTGGGACTGCGATGTCCCGCGGATAAATCGCTGTCGGGGTCCGCCCGGTAGCGGGGGAAGCTTCTCCATAGGGTCGGGCGGATAGATGTATGGATAATCCGTCTTGGCGATCCACGGGAGTGAATCCAGCGGCAATCGATAGCCCATGGGTGAGTCGCCGGGTATGAGGAACATACGCTCGGCCCGAAAAAACCACGGGCCCGTCTCCCAGATTCCGCTGCCCGCGGAACCGGCATTGAGCAGGGGCAGGGCGTAACCGACGATCCGGTCCAATCGCTGCTCGAAAATCTTCGCCAATCGAGCGCGGTCCTCCGGATTTTCAAGTTTATTGTTCAGCGGGTCGACATTGGCGGGAAGGCGACGTTCCTTCCACAGATAGTACCAGACATCCTCATACGCGGGGATAAGATGCTCTCCGGATACGCCCTCACCCAGTTTTTCTATGAGTGAAGCGGCAAATCTCCGTGCATCGTTAATATCAAAATGATAAGTCTGCCGTTCGTCGGCAAAAAGCCGCGGATCGCTCCAGATGGGGCGACCGTCTTTGCGCCAGAAACATGAGAATGACCAGCGGGGTAATGATTCACCCGGATACCACTTCCCCTGCCCATGGTGCAGCAATCCGCCGGGGGCGAATCGTGTCTGCAGCCGCCGCAGCAGGTCGCCCGCCAGCAATCTTTTCCGGGGGCCCAGCGCCGCCGTATTCCATTCGGCGCCGTCCATATCATCGATCGATATGAAGGTCGGCTCGCCGCCGATGGTCAATCGGATATCGACGTCGCGGGATTCTTCATCCACCTTCCGTCCGAGAGCCTCGATGCGAGCCCATTGTTCCGGCGTGTAGGGCTTGGTAACGCGCGGTGTTTCCAGGATCCGCTCAACCGCCATATGAAAGCTGAATTCGGCTTTGCATTCATCCACCAGACCGGTTACCGGGGCGGCGGAACTCGGTTCCGCCGTGCAGGCCAGCGGTATATGCCCCTCCCCGGTCAGCAGGCCGCTGGTTGAATCCAGGCCGATCCATCCCGCGCCCGGAAGGTATACCTCGGCCCATGCATGAAGATCGGTGAAATCCACGGGTGTTCCCGCCGGGCCGTCCACCGGTTTGATATCGGCAGCGAGCTGGATGAGGTACCCGGACACAAAGCGGGCCGCCAACCCGAGATGCCGTGCGAGATTCACCAGCAACCAGGCGAAATCCCTGCAGGAGCCGCGTTTGAGCTTCAGCGTTTCTTCCGGGCATTGAACCCCCGGCTCCATCCGGATGACATACTGCAGCCGCTGATGGATGTCGCGGTTGATATCCACTAAAAAATCAATGGATCTGCCCCGCTTTGATTTATGAGCCGCAATGAGCCGCGACAATTCCCCCCCGGCCGGATGAACCTGCAGGTACGGCTGCAATTCCTTCAGGAGAACCGGATCGTAGGTGAATGGATATTTTTCAGCCGCCGACTCGACAAAAAAATCGAAGGGATTGATCACGGTCAACTCAGCGAGCAGTTCAACGTCAATCCGCAATTCAGATGACGGTTCCGGAAAGGTCAGCCTCGCCTGATAATTGGCGTACGGGTCCTGCTGCCAGTTGAGAAAATGCTTTTCCGGTGAAACCTTCAGGCGATACGCGAGGATGGGTGTCCGTGTATGGGGTGCGGGGCGCAATCGCACCACATGCGGCGACATTCGCACAAAACGATCATACTTGTATTCCGTAGTGTGACGCAGCGCAACACGAATCGACATCCTGCTGGAGCCTCTTTCATTCCCCTCCGGTCGCGGCAAATGCCGCACATCCAAGCCGAACACCGTCGGCTGATCAGGTAGACTCCAACACGCCAACCGTATTATACACCGCCGAGCCCTTTTGACTACCGAAAAACTTTCGGCGGACACGACGGTCGGTCGGGGCGGCTGGCTATGTTTCAATCGTCAGCGGCGGATATGCCCTCCCGACCCCGGCTGTTTTTTAGGGGGGTGAGCCTTCCCATTCCAAGGGTCTATTTCGCACTGGCGCCCGATTTGAGTATTTCCGCCAGCGCACGATAGTCGGTTTTACCGGTGCCAAGTATCGGCAGGGCATCCACGTGCCGCACCGCCCGAATGTTGTGCAGCCCGGAAAGGCCCGCCGCCCGGATCGCTTCGTTCGCCGCCGCGCGGTCGATTGCCACGGTCGTGAACAGCACCAGTTCTGGTTGATCGTCATCCGGCGTCGAAATAACCGCGATGCTCGGGCCGTCCTGATGGCCGGGGAATCGAGCCTGAAGCGCTTCCTCAATCGCCGGCAGCGGTACCATTTCACCGCCGATCTTCACGAACCGCTTCAATCGCCCTCGGAACGTCAGATCTCCATCCTTGTCGATGCTCACCAAGTCGCCCGTTCGATACCACTGCTTGCCCTGCCACGGAACAAATGGGGATGGTCCCGTGTAATTCAGATAACCAGAAAAAATACTCGGCCCCCGCACCAACAGCATGCCCGCCTGATTCACCGCACAGGGTTCGTCGGCTTCGGGATGGATGATCGCAAATTCAACGGACGGAAGCGGCCTGCCGATGGAACCGGGTTTGGGATGTTCCTCCCGCACAACCGATACAATCGGCGAGCATTCCGTAATACCGTAACCCTCCAGAATGCTGGCTTTGTTGCACCGCGACCGCAGCAGGTCGTAGACGGCAGTGGGGCACTTCTCAGCACCCGTGACACACAGCCGCACGCCCGACAAATCCTCATCTCCGGCCGCCCGGAGAATATTGGATATGAATGTCGGCGTGCCCAGAAGGATGGATACTCGCCAGCGGGCCGTAAGCTTTGCCAGCGTGGTGACGTCATTGGGATTGGGATAATGAATGACGGTAGCTCCTGCGAGCAGGGGAAGAAGCATGGCACCGGTAAGCCCGAACGAATGAAACGGCGGCAGCATCCCCAGAAAGCAGTCATGTTCATACACCTTGAAGCTTTCCAGTGTATCGCGAATGTTGGTCAGCAGATTGGTATGCGTCAGAGGAACCGCTTTGGGGAGCGATTCCGATCCGCTGGTGAATAATACAACGGCCGGGGTGTCGCCGCCGGGCGTACCGGATCGCATGAGGCCGGCCAGCAGCGTTCGGCGGGGCGCAACTCGGGCGGCCACGGCAGCCAATAGCTTTGCACCCTTGCCGATGGCTGCGGCGAAGGTTTCCAGCGGCACCCATGCACCGTCGAGATCGGAAAGGTCAACGCCGCCGCTTTGGAGTTTTTTCAGCAGCATCTCCGACGTGAGAATCTTTTTGACGCCCAGCAGATCCATCGCATGGCGGATGTTGCGCTGCCCGGCCGTCCAGTTGATCATCACCGGGATTTTGCCCGCGAACAGGCATGCCAGAAACACCACGTCCACCGTGGTTGATGCAGGCAATAAAATTCCGATATATTGCCCATCAAGTGACGCCAGAGGTTTTCGCATGGCGATGACGGCCGTGATCAGGTCGCGGTACGTTTTGACGCCGCGCTGCAGATCGGCCGCTGCGCTCCGGCGGGGCTCGCTCAATGCCCGGTTCAGGAAAACCTCCTGAATCGTGTCGCCAACCGGCAGCGCCGCTCTCGGCTTTCCGGCTGAATGCCAATCCGCGGGCGGTGGGGGCACACGCACGTCAAATGCCTCGGCGGAGAGCCGTCCGCAGGCGGCCTGCATGACATCCTCGACCGTCTGCAGCGCCTCGACACTCGGCACGCTGACGGCAAATTCCGTTTCAAGGAAGAAGATCAGATCGGTGACCGCCAGAGAATCCATCCCCAGATCAGCCGACAATTGCTGCTGCGGATCGATTCGCTCCATGCCGGTTTCATCCCGCAGGTACTTGATGATAATCTCACGCGTTGCCGGAGGGATCTGCGAAACACCGGCGGCCGCTGCTTTGAATTCCGGCTCAGGCAGTTCTCGTGGCCCGCCCGACTCCCATCGGCTGTAAGGGACGTATCGCGCTGGGGGAGCCTCGGCGAGATAATACCGGTCCAGAAATTCATTAAACGCTCGGCGGTCGGCGGATCGGGGCAGATCGGCAGGTTCATGAAATGTGAGGGTGACGTCACGCCGCGGGGCAAAGAAGATTCCGCTCGCCAGCACCGCGGGAATGTGTTCCATCAGCCCCGTTTCCAATTGTGGCGGCTTGCCTCCGGCCCAGCCGAAAGAGCTTCCCCAAAGGCCGGTTGTCCGCACCAGTACCACACGGACATCGGGGAGCGCAGTAACAATCTGGTGGGCGCCGCTGACAGATCCGAGTCGGTCCTCCCGCGAACGGATAAGACGACCGGCAGGATACAGCAGCACATTTTCGCCCCGTTTCAGGGCCGCGATGCACGTTTGGATCGATTGCTGCGCCCGATCCGCCGCACCCTCTTCGGTCCGGCCCACATCCGCAATGGGCAGCACGCCCAGCATCTCGGCAATCTGCCGGATAGCAGGTTTATTAATCTGTGTTTCCAGTGCCAGGGGTCGGACGGCAAAGCGGGCATGCAGATGGGCTGTAACAATGACCGGATCGATCAGTGCGGGATGATTCGGCAGAAAGAGAATGCCGGTCTTGCCGCGCGACGCTATTTTCTCGATGCCATTGAACTTGATGCGGTAGCGCAGTGGCAGAATGCAGCGGGCCACGCCGCAGAGAATACGGGCCGGCCAGGAGGGTATTCCCGGACGGTTACGGACAAATACCACCGCCAGCCAGAGTGCGATCGGAATGGTGCCACACCCCGCCACCATGAATATGCTTGTCGGCTGAAAATAGCTCAGCGGGGTGTACAAGAGGCTTCCGAGCAAAATCCCCACGTACCCGAGAAACCACGCCGCTGCGATCACGCGTCCGCGATGTTCGGCGGCCGGCCGTGTCTGAAAAAAGCTCTCCAGCGGCACCATCATGATGCCGCCGGCGATGCCGGCTCCCGCCAGTATGACAATACAGTAAGTTAATCGCGCTCCCGAAGGAAGCAGCGGGGCCGCACCAATCGCGATGAGGAACAGGGCAAGAGCCGCCGCTGCCGGTGCCGCCGCCCAAAGCCCCGTGTCATTGCGGGTGATCCGACCCGCCACCAGCGACCCGACGACCACGCCGATGAGTTCGGCAAGTGCGAGATAACTGGTCTGCAGCTTGCTGGCGTGAAATTCGGCGATCCCCATCTGATTGATTATTAATACCTGCAGGACGGCCACCAGCCAGAAATAGGAATCCGCAATAATGGCCCATCGCAGCAGCCGATCCGGCCAGAGCCGATGCAACTCACGCACGGAATCAACTGGGCCGGCCCATGGAAATGGGGCGTGGGGATTGGCGGCGGGACGCCCCGGTACCCCGAGACTTACCAGAAACCCAAGCCCCGCGACCGATACCAGTATGGCGGCCGCCATCAGTCGACCGAGAGACACGGGACCACCCGGCACCATCGACGCTGACCACGCAGGCAGGTGGATGATTTGGCTGTTATTCAGTGCCACTCCCGCCACAATAATACCGACCAGAATCGCCGCCGTGATGACCGATTTCAGGCGTGAGTTGGCTTCCACGACGAAACATTCGGGGTACACGTCGGGAATACTGCCCATCAGGGCCGGACCGAAAATATTGGCCTGAAACGCCATGAGAAAAATAACCGTAATAATCACCGGCCAGTTGAGGCTTAATATCGCCCAGGCGCCGAGTGAAAGAAATATCAGTTCCAGCAGTTTCGCCCCGATCACCACCGTCCGGCGACTGAATCGGTCGGCCATCCACCCGGCCGGAGCGGCAAAGAGCAGAAATGGAAGTGTGAAAAACACGGATATCCATCCCTGCAACCATGCCAGATGGTGAGAGACCGCCAGCAGACTCACCGATTGCTTCATGAAATTATCGTTAAAATTGCCCATGGCGTAAGCCAGGGCCATCGCCAGAAAGCGCGTCCGTCCCCGGCGGATTTGAGCCTTGATTTCCGCCCGGTCCAGCGTTTTAGCCGCCGCGGCACCATCGGCGACTGCTGAAACCGCATCCGGGGGCTGCATGGGCTGCGTATCCACCATCCTGCATATTCTCCACGACGGTCAATTTGTTCGCCACAGCAAAGGGCGTTGGCATCATAGCCGTAACGTTCCTGCACAGATCATATTGCCTATGAAGCGTCGGCGGCCGTATAGCGGTTTGCGTGAAACGTCCCACCGCCACCGTCCCAGGTAGGAAGCAATGGTCAGAGTTCAGGCGCGTTCAATATTTACCATCAAATCGTCGCGCCCCGTGCAATCAATAAACGCACTGAAAACTTCGCCGGTCGTGTTGCCAAGGCGATGGCTGTGGGATTTGACCAGCGGCCAGATCACGTCGCGATCGGTTTTGGGGATGTTCAGCGAGTCAAGCGCGGCGAGTTCAATCCACCGCATGGCCCCCTCGGGCATTTCGCGCTCGGCCGGTAATATCGGAGTCACCAGCTCAAAGCAGAACATGAGCCAGTGGCCGGTACCTTCAAATCCGCGCTCCGCAATAATACCCATGAGTCGCAGTGCGGTGACGGGTACATGAATCCCTGCTTCCTCCGCCAACTCACGTGCGGCGCACTGGTAGGGGGATTCTCCGTTTTCCTGTTCCAGTTTTCCACCGATAGGGGAAAGTAATCCGAGGTTCGGTGCCCGACGGCGCTCCAGCAGAAATGTTTTTCCATGCCCGTCAAAAATGTAGATTAATGTTGCGATGCGATAAGGAAGTGCTGACACAATGTCTCCGCCCGGAGCGGACGCGCCGGCCGGGAGCGGAGGCGGAGGGATTCGAACCCCCGGACGAGTTACCCCGTCACCGGTTTTCAAAACCGGCGCATTCAACCGCTCTGCCACGCCTCCGTCACATCCCCATTTTAACCGATTTTCAAGGGGCGAACAGGGCGTGACGAATACCGTCTCCTGCGATAACCTTGCGGGTTTGGCAGTCGCGCAGCGCGGCTCTGACCGCTGGTTTGTCCGGGAGTAACGTTTTTGTCTATCCTTACGGTGCGTGATCTTAAAAAGGCCTTCGGCGCTCAAAGCGTTTTACATGATGTCTCGGCCGCTGTTGAATCCGGCCAGCGCATCGGCGTTGTCGGCCCCAATGGCTGCGGGAAAACCACCCTCCTCAAGCTCATCGCCGGTGAAATCGAGATTGATTCCGGCGAGATCAATCTTCAGCGCGGGGCGGTGGTGAGTTATGTTTCGCAGCAGCCACGCCTCGATCCGGCGCAAACCCTCTCTCAGCAGATTAAAGCCGCTCTGGATCATGTTCATCAAATTGAACGCGAGATGCAGACCGTCGCCGAAAGCCTCTCCGCAAATCCCGAGGGACCGGAACATGACGCGGCGATGAAGCGGTTTGATCATCTTCAACATTTATTCGAACATGCCGGCGGCTGGGAAATAGATCGCAGGGTGGATGCCGTTATCGAAGAACTCGGCTTCCGGTCGGCCGACATGGGCACCCCGGTGGGGCAGCTTTCCGGCGGACAAAAATCGCGCGTGCAACTGGCGCGAATGCTTCTGGAGGCGGCCGATCTGATCATCCTTGATGAACCCACCAACCATCTGGATATGAATATGCTCGGCTGGCTGGAGGAAAAATTGCTTGAATTTTCCGAAGCGGCGATGCTGATTGTCAGCCACGATCGCTATTTTCTCGATCGTGTCTCGACCCATATCTGGGATATGTCCGGCGGCAATTTGACCGTGTACAACGGCAATTATTCGGCTTACGTCGAGCAACGGGAACTGCGCCGTTTGACGCAGGAGCGGCAGTGGCAGCAGCAGGTAAAATTCATCGAAAAGCAGGAAGAATATATTCGGCGGTTTCAGGCCGGTCAGCGATCCAAACAGGCCCGTGGTCGCAAAACCCGGCTTGAGCGTTACAAAACCGAGGATGCCGTCGCCCGTCCGACCGGGCCCGGCGATGAAGTCATCTTGAATCTTAAAGTCGATAAACCCAGCGGTCGTGAAGTATTAAAAGTCAAGGGGCTGTCCCACGGTTTCAGCGATGTGCCCCTGTTTAATAATGTTGAATTTGAATTGCCACGTGGCCGACGTGTGGGCATCGTAGGGCCCAACGGGTGCGGCAAATCAACCCTGCTGAATATACTCGCGGGCCTCACCGCTCCCCGGCACGGGACGGTCACCTGGGGACATGGCGTGACCATCCAATATTACCGTCAGGAACAGCAGGATCTCGACCTGACCCACACGATCTACGAGGAACTTCAGGCCACACGCATCCGGGCGAATCGTCAGCAGATTTACGATCTTGCCGCGATGTTTCTCTTCTCCGGCGACATGGTGGATAAACCGATCTCCGGACTCTCCGGGGGTGAAAAAGCGCGGGTGTGCATGGCCAAGATGCTGCTGCATCCGGCCAATGTGATTTTAATGGATGAGCCGACCAATCATCTTGATCTGATGACCTGTGAAGTGGTGGAAGATGCGCTCCAGACCTACGACGGAACGCTGCTGATTGTGTCGCACGATCGCTGCTTTCTGGATTCCACCTGCGATATGATCCTCGCCATTGAACCCTGGGATACCGCCGGGCCGGGATGGCGATTGGTGGAGGAAAGCTGCTCGGATTATCTCGCCTCCATGCAGGCGCGGATGCACGCCATCGCCGAAAAGCAGCGCAAGGCCGAACAGGCGGCCGCCAAGGCTCGACCCGTGGTTGCGGCCAAAGCCGAACCGGTTCGGACTCAGTCAAAAATCCCGCATCATCTGCGTCAGCTCTCCGTGCATCAATTGGAGGAAGAAATCGCCCGATTGGAGAAGGCGATTGCGGATACTGCCGCCGCCATGGCCGATCCGGCGATCGCCCGGGATCAGAAGAAATTAGCGAAATTCAACGCCGACTATGAAAAATTCAAGGCCGAACTTTCCCTCTGCTCTCAGGCGTGGGAAGAGAAAATGGCCTCGGCATAGTGCTCAGCCACCACCGCGCCTGCGTGCCTACGCTACAATGCTTATCCTATTGTCGGAGACCTGCCGCATGAAAAGGCAATTCACCCCTGCAGCCCATGTGGCCGAAGCATACACGATCTGGTAACCGCTTCTCATGCCAACGTTTCCGATGTCAGCTTTCCGTTGCTTCTCCCGCAACCGCCGCGATTTCCGGGCGATGATCATCCAGTGAGCGAAGCATCATCAGCACCGGAACAAGCATGAGAGCACACGTGCCGAATAAAAACGAATATCGATTCCAATTCAGCCCGATGGCATGATGCTGATATCGACCAATCGTTTCCAGAACCAGCCCCCAAAACATCGGGGAAACACCGGCGGCCACATTCAGCAGCACCAGAAGAACCGCAAAATGATGATTACGGCCCAACTTCGGCACCTTCAGACTCTGTAATCGGTTGTTGGCCGCGGAAAAATTAATACCCGCCATACCGGAAAGCAGATAAACGCCTCCCAGGATCGGCAGTTGCGGGGGAATGGCACCGGCCGCCATCAGAAACCAGCAGAAAAAAACCAGGATCAGTGCCAGCAGGCTTACCGCAAGGATCGGACGCGAGCCTAACCTGTCGAGTACCTTCCCGCACCAGAACAGCGATGCAACGCCGCCGAGCGTTGAAAATGCTGTCAGCCCGATGATCTCGGCCGACGGAAGGCCGACAATATCATGCAGGTACGCCACGGTGAAGACCGTCAGCGACCCCATGACGAGCATATACGCGACATTGAAAATGCACAGCCGACGAAACGTCCCGGCGGAAAGCATCTTGCCAAGTGAAATAGGTGATCCCGCCTCGGTGTGCAGATCAATATCGGTGACATCCGGCACCGGCAGCAGGCAGAGAACACTTACCATGCCGCCGAGCGCCGCCATCGCAAATGCAATTGAAAACGCGGTGGGGCCGTGGAGAAACGTGAAGATTGCCGCTGTGAGAATTAAGGTCAGGACATTGCCCGTCTGGCCGAAAAGCTGATCCCGAAGAAAAAACTTGCCGCGGATATCCGTGGGCACCAGCGTTGAAAGCCACGGCATCCATGCCCCGCCCGCAAGGCCCCGGCAGAGACTGAAGACAATCAGAAGCAGCACCAGCAGAGCCAGCGCAAGCCGATGCCCTGTAACGGCCAAGGGGATCAGCGCAATAAGGACAACCGCCGCCGTTCGCGCTCCCCATCCGAAGATGACCATCCGGCGATACCCCAACCGCGGGATAAGATAATTTCCGGGAATATGCAGCACCACCAATAAGGGGGGCAGGGCGGCGATGATCCCCAGCAGTTCGTCACCGGCTCCGAGATGTTTGGCAAACAGATAAAGAGGAGCACCGAGAACCACCGACCAGCTTATGGCATTAAAAAATGCAAACCAGTTGGCCCACGTGACGCCCACCGGGAAACCCACGCTTGAGAGCGTGCTCATCGGGATGATGGGGGCGCCCGCAAGGCGCATCAGTAGCGCGGGTCGCTTTTCGTCAATTTTATCTGCTTCAATTTCGTCGCTTTTAATATCTGCTGGTGTTGAACCCATGGGTTTGAAATTTTCTCGTCGATCCAGTCCGTCGGCAGGAATCACAACACATACCGACCTTAATCGGAAGTATATCAGGTAAGCCGAGATCGTTGCGCCATGCTCCGCTGGAGCGGGGGAGTCGGGTTAATCGGTCTTCACCGGTGTTTTGACGTAAAACTCGCGATTGTTGCATATAAATGCTGCCAGCAGGGCCGCGATGATGCATGTTGACAACAGCATGGTGATGCAGAGCCAATTATGCGGATAGGCCTTGAGATGCCGATCGCCGCGGATCACCAGATTCCACGTCCGTGCCGCCGTGGAATGAACTCCGGACCCCAGCCTGCCGCGAAATGGCAGCAGGCGGTAAATCAGCAGTCGGGCGTAATAAATCACGGTGACGATGCGGAGATTAAATGGGATATTGGCAAATAATCCCTCAAACAGAGCGATGTAGAGTATCCCCACCACCAATACCCGCCGGGTTACCATCCCCATGAACCCGAATATGCCGCAGTACGCAAGGACGGCCAATCCGTGGATCGCGCATGCAATCAGGCAGCTTGCGAAAATCTGAGCGGCCTTCCCATCTGTTCCATGCACACCATGAAAAATGGCGGCATAGGTGAGAGCGATGGACATTACGCTCAATATCTCGGCCGCCGTCACGGCTGCCGCCAGCTTTACCAGATAGATCAGCCATTTGGGAATGGGCCGAATGAACAGATAGGTGAGCGTCTGATCTTCCTGTTCATCCTGCATCACGCCGGATGCGTATACCAATGCCAGCAGCGGAAGGAGCCCCTGCGGAATCAGCATGAAGATCAGTCCGAATTCCATGGCCGCGGGCGAAGCAAACGGATCGGTGCCGCGCGTGATCAGAGCGATGATCGCCGGCAGCAGAGCCAGCAAGAGCATGGCGATCCAGCGCCGGCCATGAAGGTGTTGTCGCATGGCCAATTGGTAAAGCGCCCCGATGGCCGGTCCAATGCTGTGGCCCGTTATTGGGATCGATGCGGACGTCCCGGCGGGACGCCCATTCTGTGAGGCCGATTCAGACATTATTTATCCACCAGATAATGAAATACCGCATCAAGATTATCATCCTCGGAATACACCTCATCAATGGTCCACGGTCCGCTCAACGCCAGGGACGGCAGCCGGGCGTAAAACTCATCGGGCCGCGGCGTTTGAGCCACCAGAGAAAGTCCGTCCGGACCCAGATGGACGCCGGCAACATCCGGATATTCCAGCAGTTTTGCCGCCAAAGATCGGATATTCCGGCCGACCAGAACAATCCGGTGCGGCTGTTGATCCATGAGATCGCGAATCTGACGGATGCTTCCCTGGGCCACAAGGCGGCCGTGATTCATAAGCACAATATTCTCGGTGAGCGTCTGCACCTCATAGAGGACGTGACTGGATACCAATATGGTGGTTCCCTTGAGCGCCAGACGGTGAATGATCTCCAGCAAATCACGCCGTGCCACCGGGTCAGTGCCGGTCATCGGTTCATCGAGAAAGAGCACCTGCGGATCATTCACCAGCGCCTGCGCCAGTTTCGTCCGCTGACGCATTCCCTTGGAATATCCACGGACAACGCGATTCGCGTGGGTGGTCATGCCGACAAGTTCAAGAAGTTCGTCGGCCTTGGCGTCAGCAGCACGTTTTCGGCAACCGGCGAGCCGTGCGCAGCAGGTGATAAACTCGCGACCGGTCATCCATTCATATAATGCATCCTGCTCGGGGCACAGGCCGATGTACCGATTGATTGCCGAGTTATTCCACACCGTTTCACCCAGGACTTCCACCCTGCCCTGACTGGGACAGAGCTGGCCGGTCGCCAGTTGCAGCAGCGTTGATTTGCCCGCCCCGTTGGGCCCCAGCAGCCCGCAGACGCCCGGCATGATATCGAGCGTCAATTTATTAATGCCGATGACATCGCCGTACCATTTGCTGACATCATGAAAGGCGATAACCGGCTTTATTTCAGGCGATCGAGTGATCGAACCGACCATTTCAGAATTCCTGTCGAAAGAAGAAAAAGTCCTGCCAGCACGGTTGCCGCCCAGTACCATGGATACCACGGGCCGCCGAAGCGGATCAGAAGCAACATGCGTCGGCTCCGGTTGGGCTCGAGTTTTGCCAATCGTTGCCACGCGTCGTTGGTACCCAGAAGGTGATCTCCCACCCGGGACAGATCTCCCGTAAGTGAAACCAACTGCCGCCAGTCGTTGTGCTTTGCATGCCACAGATATGTCAGAAAATCCGCATGATGAGACCGATTCAGGGGGATCAATGCACCGGGCGGTGCACCGGGGATCGGAGCATCATGGATCGGAAATTGATGACGATAATCACTGCGAAGTGCCTGATGATGATTGGCCTCGAGGACATCACTGACCACGCCGGTAATAAACCAGAGCCCGAGCCACATCAGTGCAACGTACCGCAGATTCCGCGATAACGCAGAAAGGGCCAGCATCAGAGTGCCCGCGCTGATGCAAATGATCAATCCGTAGGCGACGGCCGCGATGGCAATTGGCAATTCCCGCAGACTTCCCGCCCAATTCAGACTGAAGAGCACGCCGAAGATGTACGCCACAATCGTCGGTACGATGGTTACCATCGAGATGAAAAAAGCGATGATCGCCCATTTGCCCACAAAATAATCAATCCGCCGCAGGGGCCGTGAAAAATACAGCGGCAGGGCGTTGACACGTAGATCCTGACTGATAAGGCCCGGGCCGACAACCAGAACCAGGATCATGGAAAAGATCAGTTCTACATGCATGAAATAGCTGTAGCTCAACTGCCATATCTGACTGCTGTAATATTGCGGCCGGTAGATGACATGGGGATTCATGAACTGCAGATACTGAATGATGGAGGCAACCGATTTGGATTTTCGCTCCACCAATCCCCAGATTGAAAGGGCACAGACAAGGATGAACGCGGGCGTCCATGCGGCAAAGAGCAGATAGCGCAAAAAACGGTTGCGAAACTGCACCCGAATTCCCTGCTTCGCCACCGTCAGCCATCGCCAGCGGTGCCCCGAAAGGTGTCCTGACCAGTGCTGATATCCCTGTTCGACGATCGGCATCACCGGCGCTCCACCGCACCAAGAAATATTTCCTCAAGCGTGCTTCGCTGCGGGCGAAGATGGCGTATCTGTAATCCATCTGCCGACGCCTGCCGCCATAACAATTCCGGTCCCTCTCCCGACGGCATCGCCACACGCAGTATTTCTCCCACCTTTTCCACCACGCACCCGCGAGCGGAGATATGCTCGATAAATGCGTCGGGTGGCTCTTTTAAACGCAGTTCGAAACTGCCCGAATGCACCTTTTTCAGTTCGCTTATATCCCCTTCAATGAGCAATTTGCCGGCGGATAAAACGACGATGCGGCGGCACACGGCCTCGACATCGGGCAGCAGATGACTGGAGAATATCAGGCTCATGCCCTTGTTGGAACTCAGGTCAGAAGCCAGTTTTAATATATGCTCCCGCCCGGCGGGGTCCATGCCGTTCGTCGGCTCATCCATGATCAGAAGTTTGGGATCATGGACAATCGCCGCCGCCAGCTTCAGCCGCTGCTTCATGCCGGATGAATAGGACTCCACCTTCCGGTACCGCACCTCACCCAGGCCCACGTAGTCCAATACCTCGTGTGCTCGCTGCAACGCATCACTCTGCGGCATGCCGCAGAGTTCACCGGCGTAAGCGACCGATTCAATTCCATGGACGCCGGGGAAAATCGTGTCGTCCTCCGGCGCAAAGCCGATCTGCCGACGAATATCCAATTGTCGTGAATGAATGTCGAGGCCAAGGACGGTGCCGGAGCCGTTATCGGGTTTGATGAGTCCCAGCAGCGTGCGAATGAGCGTTGTCTTTCCCGATCCGTTGGGCCCCAGAAGACCGGTTGCGCCGATCTCGATTTCGGCGGTCAGATGGTCCAGCGCCGTCACCGCACCGAAGGTCTTGCTGATGTTCTTCAGCGAAATAATGGGCGCCGTGCTTTCCTGATTATCCATGGGAAATACTCACACCTTACCCACGAGCCTCCGGATCATCCACGAGAGGCACAGCATGATAGCCGATATCCAATGGCTGGCTAAGAGTAGTCATAAACGGGCTCTTCGGCAAATTGTTGCCGTACCCACCGCTGTGGCAGCCGCTACCGCCTGTGCGTGATGGCCTTATAGCCACCGACTTCCCGGTGGGGCGATCGTGCTAAGGAGCAGATGAATCGCGATCAGGGCAAATGCGAGCCGGTGGATTCACTCCACCGGTGCTCACCACGGTGGACAGCTGCCAACCGCAGAGAGAGAAACGGATTGAACCGCAGGGGCCGCAGGGGAACGCAGAGGATGCCAGAAAATCGGGCGCGAGCGTCACGCCCGCTGTTTGATTGCGCTTGCCCAGTGCATTACGATTACACCGGTAAGTCCATTTTGAGGCCGTTATGGTCGCATTGCCTGAAATATTAACCACTGAAGATAAGGTGAGGAGCCCTTTCGCTCGCACTGATCCTCGCGCCGGCGACAACGACATTTGTACAGACGGTCGCGTCCACCACCGCAATGCCGAAAACCGAGCACCGGTAACCCGCAACCGTCGCAGCGCCCCAATCCTCGGCCGGTGGCTCACACGTGATCCGATTGGTTATCAAGGCGGAATCAATCTTTACGGCTACTTCGGCGGCGAGCCGGTGGGGATGGTGGATCCGGCGGGCCTATGGAAGATCAAACGTGACGGCCAGATCGCGCTGCAACTCGAGATCGGGACGAGGAGCAAGGCCCTCGCTGAGTTCGTGAGCTTCACCCACGGAGTCTCGGGCACAATCAACTCGAACGGAATGGACGGTTTGGCCCCCGGCCGCTGTACCTACTATGGAATATCATTCATGTACCGTGCGGCCTGCGAAACGCTGGCCCCATGCCAGTGGCGAATTCCCCTGCACGGGGGAGGTTTCGCCTCGCCGGGGACCATAAGCGAGTGGGCGACGAACGTCGCGCCGGGCGGATCGCTCGAGGGGTACACCGCCTCGGTTGGCTACACCAACATTGTATCCGGCATCACCACCGTGCCCGGAGTCTGGACCACTGCGCCGGTCGTCCCGAACCCGGCGGCATTGCCTTGAAAGGAAGTGCACCATGGCGTTGAAGGCTACTGGTAAGCGGGGAACGCTCGGCCCTGACGGGCCATTGGGAATGCCGCTGACCGTGAGCCTCATTTGCGGATTAGCGGGGGCCGTTGAGACCGCCCTACTGACCTGGGCGGCGGCCAGTGGCGGGGTCGCCCTGCAGTTCGCCTTCACCCTATTGGCGATGATGCCGATTCCGCCCCTTGGCCTGGTCATTGCTGCTGCCGCCGCTGCGGATCGGGACCAGGCCGGCGGCAAGGCGCAGTATCTTGCGCTGGCTCTCAACTTTGTGTCCACATTATTTTTGCCAATGGTCTTTTTTATTAGGGGCCACGTTGGTTGACCCGACCCGGAGGCGGCGGTGCATGCAAGACAAAGATGCCAATAGTGAAAACCGTATTGCCGGAGCGCCACGTTCGGCGTTGCGCCCAGTTTGGCTCGCCGTCCGCGAACGATTACCGTCCACCAGCGTAGACCTCGGCTTGGTCGCGCTGGGCGCACACGGCATCTTTATCGCCGCGTGCCTGTGGGCGGGCGCGGCGAATCGCCCTCTGCCCAATTTCGCCCCAAATCTACTCATCGGCGTCGCCTTTTTCTCATCGACGTTCGGTCTGTTGGCGGCGGGAGTATCATCGCCAAGCAGCGGCCGCCAACGTGGCCATCACAAGGCCGGAGTCATCCTATGTACCCTCGGCCTGTTTTTATGCGTCTACCCGGTCGGGTTCGTATTCGCGCCCGGCTAGTGCGGATCAGGCCATCGAATCGGGGCGGGCTCCCGCCCGACCCAATCCGTCCCAGCGGCTCTTTGGGGCTTCGCGGCCCCATGCGGTGAGCGAAATTGTTTTCGCTGCCGGCGTTACGAATCTCGCGAAATAAAAACTTGCATCGGGCTACGGTGGGAATTATGATTCTGACGAGTTGATTTTCGAGGCCATCGCATGGTCGGTCTAATTGAAATTCCAACAACCCCACGCGAACAAAACCGCGCGGCGCAGCGTCGCACCGATCAGCGAGCCGCCGGGTTTAGGTCGGATGGCCGTCGTTGGAGCGTGGCGCAGCGGTACACCCGCAGTCCGTATGGCACAATCACGACCCTGGATGCTGACTTTACGCCCACCGCGGCAGGCACCGTTCCGCTGGTGAATAATCTGTATCAGGGAATGGCGCTGGACGCGGTGACGGGGCTGTATTATGAACGGGCCCGCGATTATTCGCCCGCCCTCGGCCGGTGGATGGAGCAGGACCCGGCCCAATACATCAGCGGGGCGAACACGTATCAATTCGTTGGGAGCGACCCAGCGGATTTCACTGATCCGACTGGCATGGTCCGAGGCCGTGTCCCCAACCAAGGCGAGCCGAACTCATTTTACGAAAAGGTTGGCCCTGACGGAAAAGTCACCACCCGGGCGTTCTACAATGAGAAAGGGCAAATGTACAACCGCCAAGACTACGTGCCGGGTAAAATTCATGACGACGTACCGACGCCACACGAACACGTGAGGAGCTTCAACGAGCGTGGCTATCCGACCGGAGAGAAGTGCAACGCACTTGATCCAGAGACCGTTGACAGGACGCCCGGAAGCGGGGTGAAGGCGCTGCCAAAGGCCGGTGGCGAAAGCGAACCTGGAAGCGTTGTGGGTGACGCCGAGAAAGCCGCTGAGGGCGTCGGCGATGATATCCTTGACGCTGGCGAGTCGCTGGGTAGTGATATCATTTGGCCATTCCAGGTTTTCCTCACCGAGGCGGAGATCATGAACAGCCCCGGCCCCGTGGTGTCCGGCGCCCGTGAGGGCTGAGGGGTAAGCCAAATGCAGTTGATAAGCCACCTCGAGGTGTTTGAGATGAAGAACGCGGGCCTGATCCACTTCGCCCGCAGGCTAAGCCACGGCCCCAAGGGGCACCCCGACCGCAGTGAACTGGTCAATCTGTCCTATCCGGTGGTTCGGGCGGCACTTGACGCACGGATGGGGATATCGGTTGGGTGGGCGCTCGACGAGTGGGACTACAAGACGCTTGGCCTCGACCGATCGCGTCTTCCGCTGGACATTCTCCCGTTTACACTCTATGACGCTCCGGTTTATCGAAGCCAAGACTTTTTCAACAGCCCTTTCGAATTGATTGACCTGGACGGGTACCGGCAGAAGGCTTTGCGTTCGCTGGAAAAATTTCGGCAATTTGCCACGGCAGTCCTGCACGAGCCTCTGGTTGATTCGGTGGAGTTCCGTATCCTTGAGGCTTCTGAATTTGACGTGGAGATGCAAAAAATTGAATGCACCCCGGCCGGGTTTATGAACGCCATCGAGCCGGCGCTTAAAGACCCTACGGACATCCCGGCCACGCAACTGATCGTCCGGCGCGGGTGAATGGGTTATGATCCCATTAAGAATTCCATTTTGAGGCCGTTATGGTCGCATTGCCTGAAATATTAACCACTGAGGATAAGGTGAGGAGCCCTTTCGCTCGCACTGATCCTCGCGCCGGCGATAACGACATTTGTACGGACAGTCGCGTCCACCGCGGCGGTGCCGAAAACCGAGCACCGGTAACCCGCAACCATCGCAGCGCCCCGAGCCTCGGCCGCTGGATGGAGCAGGACCCGGCACAATTTATTAACGGCGCCAACACGTATCAATTCGTCAATTCCTCGCCGGTGGGGAATGTGGATGCGGAGGGGCTGCAGGTGTACCTCGGGCCGGGATCGGGCTGGGGGGACAACTCCCCGCCGCCCCCGACGCAGGCATCGGATGTCGCCGCTCTCCAGCAGCAGGGGGCTGATTGGCTGGCGCAGGGTGACCAATACGCAGGCCGCATGATGCTTGATTTCGCAAACCAGATCTTCCCGAACGGCAACGCTGGTAACGCCTTCCAAGGAATTTATCAAGAGATACTCAAAAGCGCAAAATACCAGCGGGCCGCGCAGGCCCATTTCCAGAGCAAGGCGGAGGATTATGGTAAATCCGGCACCTACAAGCTTGCGCCGATGATTCCCCCCCGCAGTGACGCCTTCACGGTGAATTTCAAGCCTTCCTTCTGGGTGGTCCCCTACGGGTTCAACATGCTATTCGGCACGCATGTCGGAGACCTAGGGATATCGCTCGGGGTGGCCCATTTCGGATACAGATCCGCCACCCTTACCATCACGGGATGCCCGGGGCACCTAAAATGGCGCGCGTCAGTCGAGATGATGGAGCGAAACAGGTATCACTTCCACCCCTATTGGCTCGCACAGCTTGACCCGGTTTACGACGCCGGCTCTCAGCTCCAGCATGATTTCGGCTTTAAGCCTTTCTATCAGCAGTCAATATGGAGGGAGAGCTTTGGCGGTAGCCTCGCGGCCCCCCCGCAGAACTTAACATGGTTCTTACCCAGTATGTTCTGACGTGGCACCGGCGGCTGGGCGCCGCAGGCCCTGATTGATGAGGGCGGGTGGTTTGGCCGGGCGCCGGAGGATGCCTGAGCCTCGCCTGCCTCCACTGCCTTTGGGTGATGTTGACGCTGGCCCGGGCGGCTGGCTCGGAAGGGCATCTGCTTGGACCCGGCGCAAACTGGCGGGGCCCTGCGGCCGGGCTGAAGCGGAGAGCCCGCCCGGTTTATTGGAATCTCATAGGGGCCCGCAGTATGGGCCGTGGTCGATGGTGGCCCAGTTGACGGACGGCCCGAAAGAAGGAACATGAAAGTTCAGTAAACGTCCGACGAAGTGCATCTGGCGGGGATTTTTGTGGCGTGTAGATTCTGATCTGTTGTTTGGATTTTCAGGAGCAGATCGATGGATCATCGCGGCAGGAAGTTTACCATACCGGAGCGGCAG